>NZ_JAQFUL010000030.1:0-55433 GCF_027716265.1 Bacillus cereus group sp. Bc031 | reverse complement strand
TGTGTGCGAATTCAAGAAAAATTAAACCACCTATCCCCTAAAGAATTTAGGGAACAAGTGGTTTAGGTGTTTTGATTGGTGTCCCGTTTTCAGGGTTCACTTCATATTTTCTGAGCGTTTTAGTTTGCTCTTTATAATACGAAACGTGGTGTGAAATGCATACAAATTATTGTGTTATTTATAATGGGTATTAACATTTTTCTCTCCCTAAATTGAACCCGTTCTTTTAAAAGGTGATTTTCCTTATTTTACAAACTTGTCCATCACATCTTTATATTTTACAAACTCTTCATCTTTCATATCGCCATTCATTTGTAGAAGAAAATTGCCTTTTGCGTGTGTATGAGAGAATAACATAGGAGCAGAATTTCCTAATTCATCGTAATATTTCTTTACTTTTTCTAGGTCTTCTTTCTTTGTAATTTCGAATAATCGACCGCCTTTATCTTCACCAAGAGCAGGTACGACAATACGCTTACCTTCTTTTCGAAGGTTACCAAATTCTTTTTGTGGAAGATCGGTTGGATTTTCTGCTTGGAGACCAGCATTTTTAAATTCAGTGATAATTGAATCGACAGTTACTTTCGTTTCTTTTTTCTCTTGTTTTGATTCAGTAGGTGTTTTTCCATTGTTATTACTACATGCAGCTAAGGAAATAAGAGATAAACATAATGCTCCAATCATAAATATTGTTTTCAAAATGAATCCCCCTTAAAGTGTGTATGTAACTTTAATATAATTAAAAACAAAGGTTTTATTCAAGTTTGGAAAGAAAGGAATAGCAATCAACCGTTGCTATTCATCCAGCTTCTACTATATAATAACTATAGTCTACAATAATTGAGTCGTAATATGCGATTTTTTAAGACAATCGGTGAGAAAACGCTGAAATAAGCGGTATTAGTAGGAGGACACAAATGATTACAGTAAGTAACGTTAGTTTGCGTTTCGCGGATCGCAAATTGTTTGAAGATGTTAACATAAAATTCACGCCAGGTAACTGCTACGGTTTAATCGGAGCAAACGGTGCTGGTAAATCAACATTTCTAAAGATTTTATCTGGAGAAATCGAACCATCAACAGGTGACATACATATTACGCCAGGTGAGCGTCTTGCAGTATTAAAACAGAACCACTTCGAATACGAAGAGTTCCCAGTATTAGAAACTGTAATTATGGGTCATACTCGTCTTTACAAAGTAATGCAAGAGAAAAATACCATTTATATGAAAGAAGATTTTAGTGATGAAGATGGTATGCGTGCTGCTGAACTTGAAGGTGAGTTTGCTGAGCTGAACGGTTGGGAAGCTGAGTCAGAAGCTGCAATTCTTCTTAAAGGTTTAGGTATTGGTGAAGACCTTCATGATAAGAAAATGTCAGAATTAACTGGGGCAGAGAAAGTAAAAGTATTACTTGCTCAAGCTTTATTCGGTCAACCTGATATTCTATTACTAGATGAGCCTACCAACCACTTGGACTTAAAAGCGATTCAATGGTTAGAAAACTTCTTAATGAACTTTGAAAATACAGTTATCGTTGTATCCCATGACCGTCACTTCTTAAATAAAGTATGTACGCACATGGCTGATCTTGATTTCGGTAAAATTCAACTTTATGTTGGTAACTATGACTTCTGGTATGAGTCAAGCCAATTAGCTTTAAAATTAACACAAGATGCTAATAAGAAAAAAGAAGAGAAAGTAAAAGAGTTACAGAACTTCATTGCGCGCTTTAGCTCAAACGCATCTAAAGCGAAACAAGCAACTTCTCGTAAAAAATTATTAGATAAAATTACATTAGATGATATTAAGCCATCATCTCGTCGTTACCCATTCGTTGGCTTCACACCAGAACGTGAAGTAGGAAATGACTTATTAACTGTTGAAGGTCTTTCTAAAACAATTGATGGTGAAAAAGTGTTAGATAATGTGTACTTCACTTTAAATAAAGGTGATAAAGTTGCATTTATCGGTCGTAACGATATTGCGATGACGACATTATTTAAAATCCTTATGGGTGAAATGGAGCCAGATAGTGGTTCATTTAAATGGGGCGTTACAACATCTCAATCGTACTTCCCAAGAGATAACTCTAAATACTTTGAGAACAGTGACTACAACTTAGTTGAATGGTTACGTCAATTCTCTCCACAAGATGAGTCAGAAAGCTTCTTACGTGGTTTCTTAGGCCGTATGTTATTCTCAGGCGAAGAAGTTAAGAAGAACGTTTCAGTACTATCTGGAGGCGAAAAAGTTCGTTGTATGTTATCTAAAATGATGTTAAGTGGTGCAAACGTTATTACACTTGACGACCCAACGAACCACTTAGACCTTGAGTCTATCACTGCATTAAACAATGGTTTAATTGCATTTAAAGGTACAATTTTATTCACATCACATGACCATCAGTTCGTACAAACAATTGCAAACCGCATTATCGAAGTAACGCCAAACGGTGTAATCGATAAAGAGGCTACTTACGATGAGTTCTTAGAAAATGAAGAACTTCAAAAACAAGTAGATGCAATGTACAAAGGTCAATAATAAATGATGAAAACCCTCGCTCTCGTTTTGAGAGCGAGGTTTTTTTTATAAATTGTATTTTATGGATTGTGAATAATTATTCAAAAATAATTTTATTGAAGGAAAGAGATTTGAATGTTGTACATAGAAGAATGGCTGAAGCATAAATAACTGACGAAATATAATATACATTAAAAAATAAATGTTATCTATTGTGAATTTAATTATATTACATTAATGTTCCAGAACTGGAGACATATTTATTTGCGAAGTAGGGAATAAAGGTATATAGTATGTGATGTCATAATTAGTGGATGAATCTTGGGAGAAAACAGAAAATGTTACAAATTTATTTTGTTAAATAGAAACCAAGGTCAAAATGTATAGAAAGAAATAGTTGAATAAATACTAGCTTCAAATTATAATTACTAGTATTCTTCATATAGTTAAATAAATAGAATCTATTTGAAGATAAAAAATTGAATAGAGAGACAGACTTATAAAAAAATAAGCCTTGGATGATCAAAAGAGGTGGAGAAATGAAACAATTCTTATTAAAGAGCAAAAGCGTGCTAAGCAATCATTTTGGATTCTTTCTGTTTGCCGTTATTTTATTTTGGCTCAAAACATATGCGGCTTATGTAACAGAATTTAATTTAGGTATTTCAAATACAATCCAAAAATTCTTGCTGTTTTTCAACCCGCTTAGTTCAGCAGTTCTATTTTTAGGACTTGCATTATTTGCAAAAGGGAAACGATCTTATATTTGGTTAATTGTTATCAACTTGTTATTGTCGATTCTTTTATATGCAAACGTCGTATACTATCGCTTTTTCAGTGACTTTATTACGTTCCCGACGTTGACACAAACGAATAACTTTGGAGATTTAGGTGGTAGTATTGTTGCGTTGCTACATCTTTATGATCCGCTATACTTCTTAGATACAATTATTTTAATTGTGTTAGTTGCAACGAAATTTGCAAATCCAAAACCAATTCGTGTTGCGAAGCATAAAGTATCACTAGTATTTGTAGCAGGTATTTTATTATTCAGTGTTAACTTAGGACTTGCAGAATCTGACCGTCCTGAATTATTAACAAGAACGTTTGACCGAAATTATATTGTGAAATATTTAGGGGCGTATAACTACACAATTTATGATGGAATTCAAAGTGCGAAAGCATCAACGGAAAGAGCGTTAGCTGATGGAGATAATATGACAGAAGTAAGAAATTATTTAACATCAACTTATGCTAGTCCGAATCCTGAGTATTTCGGTAAAGGTAAGGGAATGAACGTAATTTATATTCATTTAGAGTCATTCCAAAACTTCTTAATTGATTATAAATTAAACGGTCAAGAAGTTACGCCGTTCTTAAACTCATTTACAAAAGATGCGAATACGCTTTATTTTGATAACTTCTTCCATCAAACAGGACAAGGGAAAACGTCTGATGCGGAGTTTATGTTAGAGAATTCTATGTTTGGTTTACCACAAGGGTCTGTATTTACAACGAAATCTCATAATACGTATCAATCAGCACCAGCAATTTTAGGACAACAAGGATACACATCAGCTGTATTCCATGGTAACTATAAAACATTTTGGAACCGTGACGATATTTATAAATCATTTGGTTTTAATAAATTCTTTGATGCTTCATACTATGATATGAACGAAAAAGATGTAGTAAACTATGGATTAAAAGATAAACCATTCTTTAATGAATCCATTCCGTTATTAGAAACATTGAAACAACCGTTCTATACGAAGTTTATTACGTTATCGAATCACTTCCCGTATCCGATTGATAAAGAGGAAGCGACAATTGAACCAGCAAACACAGGTGACTCGTCTGTAGATACGTATTTCCAAACAGCACGTTATTTAGACGAATCTGTAAAAGGTTTCATCGATTACTTGAAACAATCTGGTTTATACGATAATTCTATTATCGTTATGTACGGAGACCATTACGGTATTTCAGATAATCATAATGCAGCAATGTCAAAAGTAATGGGTAAAGAAATTAACTCATTTGAAAATGCACAGTTACAACGTGTACCATTTATCGTTCGTGTACCAGGTGTGAAAGGTGGCGTACAACATCAATATGGTGGTGAAATTGATGTTCTTCCAACTCTTTTACACTTACTAGGAACAGATACAAAAAATTATGTTCAATTTGGTTCAGATTTATTATCACCAGATCATAAACAAGTTGTTGCGTTCCGTAACGGCAACTTCGTAAGCCCAACAGTTACTGCATTAAACGGCAAATACTATGATACAACGACTGGAAAACCAGTAGAATTTACAGATGAAATAAAACAAAATGAACAAATGGTTCAAAACTCGTTAAAATACTCTGACCAAGTCGTAAATGGTGACTTATTACGATTCTACACACCGGAAGGATTTACACCGATAGATCGTTCGAAGTATAACTATAACAATCGTGATAAAAACAAAACGAAAGTAAAAACGACTCCGGAAGGGGAAGCTAAATAAATAACAAAAGGCACTATTCCTATGAATAGTGCCTTTTGTTTGTAAATAAAACATCATCATGAGATAGAACCATCTGTTGCTTTCTGTTTTGCCTTTCCGAAGAAAACTACACCGGCAATAATGATAATGATGAATGCCCATTTTATGAAAGGGTTACTTTCGAAAAATGCAGCGAACCATTTCTCGTCTACAATCATTTTCGCAGCGGTATAAGCTAAAACAGCTGCTCCAATCGTAATGATGATAGGATAACGGTCAACCCATTTTAAAATTAATGTACTGCCCCAAACTACTACTGGAATTGAAACTAATAGCCCGATGATTACTAAAGAAAAGTTGCCATGCGCAGCTCCAGCAACAGCGAGAACGTTATCAATTCCCATCAATGCATCAGCAATGATAATGGTTTTAATAGCAGACCAGAAACCTTCTTCCGCCTTAATATCGTGATCTTTGCCTTCAGCAATTAATTTGTAAGCGATCCATATAAGGAGTACACCACCAATTAGAAGTAGCCCTGGTATTTTTAACAACCAAACGACAACTAAAGTAGCGAGGGCTCTAATCGCGATTGCCCCGATAGTTCCCCATATAATAACTTTCTTTTGTTGATCTTTCGGTAATCGTCTTGCTGCTAACCCAATTACAATGGCATTATCACCTGCTAACACTAAATCAATTACAATAATGGCAAGTAAGGCTGACAAATATTCAGCTGAAAGGAAATCCATATACATATCACTCCTTAAGAGTAATATGTGCTAAAGTGTTGATAATATAAAAAATAGGATTGACTTTGTATATTCAATCCATAATTTCTTACTGTATTTTGATAAATCTGTTTTAATTTCGTATCAATCGCCTTTGCAATCTCTTTTGCTTTTCGATTCATCTTTTTAATACGGTTTTTTCTTCTACTATCCAAGTTTTTACTTCTGATTTCATGAATAGATCTATCTTCCTTAGCACGAAAACGTCGTATTTTTTTACGAAGGAGAGAGGGGGAATTGAGTCGAATATACGAGGAGTAATTCCAAAAACGATAAAAAGACTTGATTCCTAGTTAAAGGAAATCAAGTCTTTTTATTACATACGATTATCGTGCCAGAAGTTTAATGGGAAGTGTTCGTTCTCACTATAGGCTTCTAATTCATATCCTTTTTCTTTCAGCCCTTTAATAATACCAGGTACTGCTTTTACGGACTGTGGATGAATGTCGTGCATAAGGATAACTTCTGTTGGCTTGTTTGCACCATTAATAACGTTTTCTACAATTTTAGCTGATGCAGCGTCAACCGGCATTTTGTTATATCTCCAGTCTAATGAATCAATTGTCCAATCCCAAACTTTTAGCCCATTCTCAACAACTTTGTTGCGAAGCGCTTCGTTTAATCCTGGCATTGAGCCGTAAGAAGGACGAGTTAATACTGGTGATTTACCTAGAACGCCAGCGATTAATCCTTGATCTTCTTTCATCTCATCTACGTAATGACCTTCTGTGTAAAGTTTCTTGTAGTTATGAGTCATACTGTGCATCCCAACGTAGTGGCCTTCAGCATCTTCACGCTTTACAAGATCAGGAAAAGCTTTTACATTTGAACCAATAAGGAAGAATGTTGCTTTTGCATTTTCTTTCTTTAACATATCTAAAAGCTCAGCTGTGTATTTTCCAGGACCATCATCAAATGTTAAATAAGCTACTTTTCTAACTTGCCCATTGTATTGTTTTGGAGCTTCTTTCGGTGCAAGAGACGATTGAATTTCACTTACAAGTTGAACAGATTTTGCTTCATCCTCTGTACTTGCTAGAGCAGTATGTGTTGATCCTAAAGCCGCTTCGTATGTAAATAATACCCCTGCGCAAATCAAAATAGCCCTTTTCACTAAAGTTGTCATTCGAATTCCATTGTGCATAATTTTCCTTCTCTCTATAAAAGTTCTACTCTACTATATTAGCAATTATAGGGAGGTAATTGCAAAAAAACTTTTTTACAAGTGCAAAAAAGTTTGTCCAAAAGTATGCAAGATTTCATACTTTCGTACCACTTCATTTTCGTTCCAATTATTGATTCGAATATTTTTGTTTTTTATTAAGATATTGGTAAAGAAACAATTAAATGAAAAGGGAGGGGGAATATGGCTAATTATATTTGCAATACATGTGGAGTACAGTATTCCTAAAATGAAGAAGCACCTTCTCGTTGGAAAATTTGTAATGAAGAAAGACAATATGTGAATCCAATTGGACAGTCATGGACAACATTAGAAACTATGCAAAATAGCAATTTATACAAAAAGGAAGAAATGTTTATTTTATCTTGATATCCATATAATTAATTTTATATGAATTTAATACTAAAGGCCTACTATTTATAAACTAATAGGCCTTTCAACTTAAGTAGTTCTCACACTAATGAGGGATGTTAAAGGAAATATATGTTACCTATAATAATGACTGTAAAGCTTTGGAAAATGAAAAGGAGGAGATTTGCATGAAGAATTGGGTTCAATTTAGAATTGCAAGACCAACAGATAAATTTGAAGAAGTTATAAGTTTTTATGAGACGGGGTTAGGATTAAAGCGTATAGGAGAATTTCACAATCATGAAGGATATGATGGAGTTATGTTTGGATTACCGGATGCCGAGTATCATTTGGAGTTTACAACGCATGTTAACGGAAGTCCCTGTCCGGCACCGACAAAAGATAATTTACTAGTTTTTTATATGCCTAATAAAGATGAAATTGAAAAAATAGTGAATCGATTAAGCAATATGGGCTATCATGAGGTGGAACCAGAAAATCCGTATTGGATAGAGAAAGGAATCACAATAGAGGATCCAGATGGTTGGAGAATTGTGCTAATGAACGCATTTGAATAAAGAAGCTCTTTTCGTATGTAATGAAGTGTAACAAAATGATTGAGTCATAAATCCCTACAGCATTTGTAGGGATTTTTATATAAGAAGATTTAGTTAAGGGAGTTATTAAAAAGTATAGAGTATTAAGTCATATAGAAGGTACAGGCCAAGAAATTATTGTACAAATGAATGGGAAACCAATTCATGCATGGGTAGCATCTGCTGGTATTGGTGGAACTCTAATGGGGGGTATAAAGCAGTAAAGAATTATACAAAAAAATTGAGCTACATTTAGTAATGCCTGCTGAATTGCCTTATGGTTCTGAACAACCACCAAATGATTTAAAGAAATATGCTGGATCAGGTGGGTTCGGCTTAGGAAGGAAACAGGAAGACAATTTGATAGAAAAACAATGGACTTATTCATATGAAGAGACCTTGTATGAAAATAGGAACGTCTGCGGCAGCGAATTTATTAGCCGCTAAACAAATTGGGAGAGAAAAAGGTTCTGATTTTAATGTAGTTACAGTTTTTCCAGACGCAGGGTCCATAGAAGAGTGGTCAGATGTAAAGAGCTTACCAAAAATAAGGAGAGAATCAAACCATTAAAAGTTCTTTCATATTCTATTTCTTACACTATAGGAAATCGATAAAACGAAAACCTGTATATGTAAAATGTACAGGTTTTTCGTAGGGGTTTTAGATGTTTGTAGCAACTAAAAAATTTCACATACCGAATTTAAAAAGTAAATATAGGAAAACCAAAAAGTAATGTAGAATATATCGTACATACATATATGAAGTCAACATAAAAAATAAAGAGGTGGGTATATGTTACTTGAAGAAGTAATGCAGCAACTAGAGGAATACGGAACAGAACAGAATCGTAAAACGTATAAAAACCACGGAGCGAAAGAGCCACTATTCGGAGTTAGTTTTGCTAATTTAAAATTGTTAAAAAAGAAGATAAAAAAAGATCATGATTTAGCAATTTCATTATGGGAAACAAAAAATATGGATGCAATGACTTTAGCAACAATGATATTAGATCCAAAAAAAGTTACGACAGAACTACTAAATAAATGGGTACAGGAAGTTGATTATTATTGTTTAATGGACGTTTTAATGACGGCTATTTGTACGTCGCCAATCGCGATAGAAAGAATGGAAGACTGGACAAAGTCTGATGATGAATGGATTGGAAGAGCAGGCTGGGCTTTATTAGCAAATATAGCGATTAAAAATAAAACGTTACAAGATGATTTCTTCTCTCCTTATCTAGAAGAAATTAAAGTAAATATACATAATGAAAAAAATAGAAAAAAAGAAGCAATGAATAGTGCTTTAATTGCGATAGGAATTCGTAATGAAGACTTAGAGCGAAAAGCGATTGAAATTGCACGTGAAATTGGAAAAGTACACGTTGATCACGGAGCAACGTCATGCAAAACACCAGACGCAGAGTCGTATATAAAAAAAGCGAGAGAAAGAGCTGCAAAAAAGAAAGTGAAATAAGAAAAGGGGAACGGTTATGAAAGCAATGGAAGCGGCAAAAAGCATCATTACATCACACTTTCCGAATTGTGATGTAGCTTTACTTGGAGGAAGCGTTGCAAGAGGGGAAGCGACAAAAACATCTGATCTGGACATTGTAATAGTTGATCAAAGTTTAACGTCTTGTTATCGAGAATCTTTCTATAGTAATGGCTGGCCTGTTGAAGTGTTTGTACATAATTTTGAAACGTATAAAACCTTTTTTAAAATGGATTGCGATCGCGGGAGACCTTCGTTACCACAATTAGTTGCAGAAGGTGTTGTATTAAAAGGTGAAAATGAAATTGTTGAAAAACTAAAAAGAGAAGCAAATAATTTACTAAATAAAGGACCAGCAAAATGGACCGAAGAAATGATGAAGCAGAAGCGGTATTTTATTACAGATACTTTGGATGATTTTATTGGTGCATCAAAAAGAGAAGAAGAGTTGTTTATCGCGAATTTATTAGCTGATTTATTACATGAATATGTATTAAGAGTAAATGGGAAATGGCTTGGAAGTTCAAAATGGTTTATAAGGGTACTTAGAAAATATGATGAACAATACGCAGATCAATTTGTAGCGGCGTTCGATCATTTTTATACAACGGGAGAGAAAGGAAACTTAATTACTTTTGTAGAACAAACGCTAGAACAGTATGGAGGAAGAATGTTCGAAGGGTTTTCTATAGGAAAATAAAAAGGGGATAGCATAATGAATGTACCATTTGTTCAATTAAGAGAACTGACATTAGATGATGTAGAAGATCGATATCAATGGTCATTAGATACACAAGTAACGAAACATTTAGTTGTACCAGATCAATATCCACCGTTCACTCGTGAAGATACAAAAAAATGGATTGAAGCATGTATAAATCGAAAAAATGGTTACGAACAAAGAGCTATCACTGCGGAGAACGGCATACATATTGGATGGGTAGATCTTAAAAACTTTGATAAAACAAATAAAAATGCAGAATTGGGAATCGCGATTGGTAATAAAGAATACTGGGGTAAAGGGTATGGAATAGCCGCCCTATATAGTATGTTACATGTAGCATTCTTTGAGTTTGAATTAGAAAAAGTATGGCTACGTGTAGATGAAGATAATTTACAAGCTAGAAAGAGCTATGAAAAGGCTGGTTTTGTATGCGAAGGGTTAATGAGAAATGATCGATTACGTAAAGGTCAGTTCATTCATCGCTATCGTTATAGTATGTTAAGAGAAGAATATCAATCTTTAATTAGTAGTTTGTAAAAATATTATGTTAACTAAAAGGAGATAGAGAAATATGATTCGATTACTTACGAAAGAAGATGCAAAAAAATATTGGGACTTACGTTTACAAGCATTACAAGTAAATCCAGAGGCATTTGTAACAACTTATGAAGAGGCGATTCACCAAGAAAATCCGATTAAGCGAGTGGAAAGTAATTTAACAGCTGCTACTAGTTGTACATTTGGTGCTTTTAATGAAGAGCATCAATTAGTTGGAGTTGTTACTTTACTAACAGAAGAGAAAGATGCGTATAAACATAAAGGTCATATCGTTGCGATGTATGTAGATGCAAGCAATCGAAGAAGTGGTCTTGCACGTGAGTTAATACGTAAGGCAATCGAAAAAGCAAGAGAAATGAACTTGGAACAATTGACATTAGGTGTTGTATCTACTAACGAGCCAGCAAAAAGGTTGTATGAATCAATAGGCTTTAAAACGTATGGGATTGAAAAGAGAGCTATAAAGATGAATGGTGTGTATAGTGATGATGAACATATGGTTTTGTTCCTTTAAAAGAGGGAGTTTACTATGAAAGATCTCTATTTAGAAAAAAATATGAACCCGCAAGTAGCAATTCTATATGCGACAGTTGCCGATACATTTAAACGGTTGCAAAAGTTAGTAGAGGGTACCGATGAGAAAGAACTGTCTTTTAAAGGGTTAAAAAATAATGAAAATAGTATTGGACAACTACTTCAACATTTAGCAGTTGTCGATTTGCATTGGGTATACCGCTTAAAAGGAGAACCCGTTCCACTGGCACTTGATAATATATATGGACCTATGTTAAATGAAGCAGGAGAGCTGCCCAGTTTAAGAAAACATACATTGCAACAATTAATACAAGATTATGAAGCAGTGCAACATATGTTTTATGAGGAATGTTTGAAACTAACAGAAAATGATTTAACACGAGAGGTTTTTTATCCGACTTTAATGGGCAGTAAGACCCCCACCTCAAAATGCAGCGAAAGCAAAGAAGTTAGGTGGGGGATCAACTGCCCATAAAAGTCCGATTGGTTCAACTAATAATCAGTGGGGGATGAACAAAACCCCCACTGATTAAAGTTTCACTTTATGAAAAGGGAGAAAATGCGACTATAAGGTGGGGAATATGGCATATAGCTGATCATAATCGGTACCATCAAGCTCATATTAGTCAGTTAAGAAAACTATATAGAGCTAGAATGCATACGAGATAAAGATTTCGAATTTTAATTATATTTAATTTGTTGTATAGTATAAGAAGAAACTAAACAAGGGGTTTTATAATGAAAGCTATTGCAGTAGGGATATTGGCATCATTTTTCTTTGCCTTTACCTTCGTTTTAAATCGGGCAATGGACCTAGAAGGTGGAAGCTGGATTTGGAGTGCATCATTACGGTACTACTTTATGGTTCCAATGCTTTTACTTATTGTCATGTATAGAGGGAATTTAAAGCAACTCTTTCAATATATGAAAAACAATCCGAAAGAATGGTTAGTGTGGAGTATCGTTGGATTTGGTCTCTTCTATGCACCACTTAGTTTTGCTGGAGCTTTCGGACCTGGTTGGCTCGTTGCATCAACATGGCAAATTACGATCGTAGCAGGGATTTTGTTAACACCATTTTTTGCAGTAGATCCGTTACATAAAAAACTCCCAATGAAGGAATTAGTTATGTCGGGTATTATTTTATGTGGGGTTGTACTTATGCAAGTAGAACATGCTTCTTCATTAGGAATTCGTGAAACCGTTTTATGTGTAGTTCCTGTACTTATTGCAGCGTTTGCGTACCCTCTTGGAAATCGAAAAATGATGCAAGTTTGTAAAGGGGAATTAGATGTATTTCAGCGAGTTCTCGGTATGACATTAGCAAGCTTACCATTTTGGTTTTTACTATCTGGTTATGAAGTATCAACAGGTGGTCTACCGTCAAGTAGCCAAGTTTTCCAATGTTTTATAGTAGCAGTTAGTTCAGGTTTAATCGCAACGGTATTATTCTTCTTTGCGACAGATCTTGTAAAAGATGATCCGCAAAAACTAGCAACAGTGGAAGCAACTCAGTCCGGTGAGGTTTTATTTGCGCTAGTAGGAGAACTTATCTTGTTATCTGCACCAATTCCGTCATTTTTATCTTGGATTGGTATGAGTCTAGTTATTATTGGAATGATACTACATAGTTATGTAGCGGTCGTTGTGAAGAAAGAAGAAAAAATAACGGCATAATGAGATTAGCTCTTTATATAAAGAGCTAATCTTTTTTCATAGAAAGGAATGATGATATGAATTTGCAACGCGTTGAACAAATTGAGAAAGATCCTATTTTAAATGTACTACAGTATGCAGTCGGACCAAGTGAAATTAGCTTAAAGAAAGCAGTTTTATTTTATGAAAGGAATAAAGCGACTTTGCATAGATATGAAGAAAAGGCTTGCATAGGTATTGAAATAATTGGAGCAAAGAAAGCGAGAATTTGTCATATAGCAGTCGTTCCACAATATCGTCATAATGGAATTGCGTGGCAAATGATAAAGGAAGTATTAAGAATGCATCAATTGATGTATCTAGAAGCAGAGACAGACGATGAAGCGGTAGAATTTTATAAAAAAATTGGTTTTCAGGTTAAAAGTTTAGGAGAAAAATATCCGGGGGTTGAAAGGTTTTGTTGTTATTTGGAAATTCGTTATAAAAATATATAAATATACATCTTATGTTTCGTTTGAAAAAAGTGATATTTACATTATATAATAAAGGTATCTGGAAAAATATAGATAATAGAAATTAGGTGTATAACACATGAGAATGGATAAAAGTAAATTTATAAAAATTGCTACTTCAATAGGAGTGTCATCTTTTTTATTAACGGGCTGTGGCGATTATGAAGAAGATACTGTCCAGCAAGAAAGTACTGCTGTTAAAACAGATGGTGCAAAACAAGGAAATGAACAAGAAAGATTAAATTGTGATGATAAAGCTCCAACTAATGAAAATGTAGAAAAAGATGAGTTATGTAAGGAAAATAATCCGTCATTTTCTTCTTATCATGAAAATTCACATTTACCGATACTGCCGTTCGTTGCAGGATATTTATTAGCAAGCAGAACTTCAAATATGAATTATACAGTAAAACCGAATATAATGAAGAAACCGTATGCAAATAACATTATTCCATATCGTGAAAAAGACCAAAGTAGAACTGGTGGCAGTGGTGGTGGCGGGTATTACGGCGGAACTAACAGTAACAATAGTAATTCTTCCAATAAAGTAGATTTAAATAAACAGCAGCCAAATCCATCAAATAAAGTAACACCAGATACAAATACGCCGAAATCATCTACGACACAAACGCCGAAAGTGAATTCTGGTTCTAGTGGAATTGGGAACGCAAAAGCGCCAGCAGGATCCTAAAACGAAAGGATAATGGAGTAATGTATACAGAACAAGAACAGAAAGAGTATATGAAAGTATGGTTTTCACTTGCAGAAGAGGCTGGTCGGAATGGTTTTACATGGCCGAGCCTATTAGAGAATGATGAATGGAATCAATATATGGCAACAGGTATGTATCGTATGCCAGTAAAAACTTATACTGCTATTTCAAAAGCGACAGAAGAAATTATGTACGTATTATATAGAACATATCAATATATTGTAAATACAACAGGATATTTTCAAACACTAGGATTACCAGCCGAAACGTGGGAAATTGCGAGAATGAAACATACTGGTTTGTTTTCATATTTTACAAGGTTTGACTTTATCGTAAATGGTGAAGATATAAAGTTAATAGAAGTAAATTGTGATACACCAACAGGTTATTTAGAGCCATCTGTCGCAAATGAAGTATTATGCCGTTATCACGATGTAAATCATCCAAATCATATAGAAGAGCATATTGTGCAGGCGTGGGAACAAATTAAACATGACTATAGTATAGATCCTAGAGAAACGATTTATTTTACGAGTTATGATTGGCATGATGAAGACCATCAAACAGTTCAATTTTTAAGAAGCTATTGTTTAGATCAGTCAACGGATTATATAGGTATACAAGATATCGTCGTTGCAGATGATGGCATATATACGCAAAATGGCGAGAGAATTCATTATTTATATAGACTATATCCAATTGAATATTTAGTTTCAGATGCTGATAAAAGCGGGAAAAGAATTGGACTCCAGTTTTTAGATCATATAGCGCAAGGCAGAGTGAAAATCATTAATCCACCAGCTGCTTTTCTTATGCAAAATAAAAGTGTACTCGCATTAATTTGGCAACTTTACGAAGAAGAAGTTTTCTTTAAGGAAGAGGAGCGAGGAATCATTCAGAAATACTTCCTACCAACATATTTTACAAATAAACCGTTTATAGAAAGAAATGAATCCTATGTTTCTAAACCTTTATACGGCCGTGAAGGCGGAGGAGTATCTATATACGAAAATAATGAACTATTAGCTGAAGATAAAACAGAGTATTACTTTGAACAGCGGAAAATATATCAGCAATACATAGAAATGCCAGACTATACAATTGACACGTGGGACGGTCCGTATACTGGTAAACTATTAATTGGTTCACACTGTATTAGCGGGAGAGCTGCTGGTTTATTTTTACGTGTAGGTGAGAAAATAACAGGAAATTTATCGATGTTTACTGGAGTTACAATTGAAGGATAAATGAAACAAAGAGCTTATCATTTTTGGTGAGCTCTTTGTTTGTATATAGTGCTTTTATGTTTTTGATGTAACGCCTTCATTTTTTGCATAGATAAAATGATTAAGTTAAAAATTAAGAAAAATATGATAATATATGTATGTAGTAGTTTAAAACAAATGGGGGAACAATCGTGAAAATGAATGACATAGTGGCAAGTACGCAATTGCCAAATACAATCAAAACAATTACAAATGATTTAAGAAAATTAGGATTAGAAAAAGGAATGACAGTTATTGTACATTCTTCGTTAAGTTCCATTGGCTGGGTGTCAGGCGGAGCAGTTGCAGTAGTAGAGGCGTTAATGGAGGTTATTACAGAAGAGGGAACGATTATTATGCCAACTCAGTCTTCGGATTTATCTGATCCGAAACATTGGTCAAGACCACCTGTACCTGAAGAATGGTGGCAAATTATTCGGGATAACGTTCCAGCATTTGAGCCACATATAACACCAACAAGGGCAATGGGAAAAGTAGTTGAATGTTTTCGTACATATCCGAATGTAGTACGTAGTAACCATCCATTAGGAAGCTTTGCTGCATGGGGAAGACATGCAGAAGAAATAACAGTAAATCAGTCACTATCGATGAGTTTAGGAGAAGAATCTCCATTAAGAAAAATATACGATCTAGACGGATACATATTATTAATTGGTGTTGGATATGATTCGAATACTTCTGTACATTTATCAGAAGTACGTTCTGGTGCATGTGAGTTAATAAAAGTAGGGGCACCTATTATAGAAAATGGTGAAAGAGTATGGAAAGAATTTGTTGATATGGATTACGATTCTGACAAATTTGTAGAAATTGGTGTAGAGTTTGAGCAAAAAGGAACCGTAACAATGGGGAAAATAGGAAACGCAAAGTGCCGTCTTATGAAACAACGTGATATAGTTGACTTTGGAACAGAATGGTTTCGTAAGAAAAATTAGTAAGGGATGGTTACGATGAAGGGGAAAAAGGTATTAATTACAAGCGGTGGTTGTTTAGAAAAATGGGATCAAGTACGCGGCCATACAAATATGGCAAAAGGAACAATTGGAAGAATAATCGCCGAAGAGCTTATAAGTAAAGGGGCCCATGTTATATATTTACATGGTTATTTTGCGGAGAAACCGAATGATATAAACAATCAATTAGAATTACATCCATTTGAAGGAATTGTTGATTTACAAGATAAAATGAAAAGTATCATTACGCATGAAAAAGTCGATGCGGTTATTATGGCAGCGGCTGGATCTGATTGGATTGTGGACAAGATTTGTGATCAAGAGGGTAATGTTCTTGATATGAATGGAAAAATCTCAAGTGATATAGCACCAATTATACATTTTCAAAAGGCACCGAAAGTATTAAAACAAATAAAAGAGTGGGATCCAGAAACTGTACTCGTTGGCTTTAAACTTGAAAGTGACGTAAATAAAGAAGAATTGTTTGAAAGAGCGAAAAATAGAATGGAAGAAGCGAAGGCGAGTGTAATGATTGCAAATTCACCACATTCTTTATATTCGCGCGGAGCAATGCACTACGTAATTGGACAAGACGGTAAAGGGCAGTTATGTAATGGAAAAGATGAAACAGCGAAAGAAATTGTCAAAAGGTTAGAGGTACTATGTAATCGCGTTACTGCTTCATAATTTCAAGTATTTGGATAAGAGTGAATCCGCATAGTATATATTGGTAAGCGAAACTTTTTGCTTTGATACAAACGTTAACCATTCAATATGGATACATAGAATAATTGGTGAGGAGTGAATTCTATGGAACATTTATTAAAGCAAGCTATTAAACTCCGGAAAGAAAAGAAATATGCGCAGTCTAAAGAGATACTCATTGGATTAACGAATTTTACGAGGGATGCAGAAGTACTTTATCAATGTGCTTGGATACATGATGTAATGGGGCTGGAAACAGAAGCTATGCCGTATTATGAACAGGCAATTGCAAATGGTCTTGAAGGTGAGTCACTTTGCGGAGCTTATATCGGCCTTGGTAGTACATATCGTTGTATAGGTGAGTATGACAAAGCAATTACTGTTTTAGAAACAGGATTACAGCAGTTTCCAGATAATGATGTGATGAAAGTATTTTTGTCATTAGCGAAATATAACGTAAACGATCATGAATCCGCGATGAAATTATTACTTGAAACAGTCGTAAAAGTAGAAGAAGTGAAAGAATTTGAACGTGCTATTTCATTTTATAAAGATCATTTAAATGAGGTTTTTAAATAGAGGAGTGAACATATGAGTGTCACACTTTCGCGAAGGCGAAAAGGTATATGGATTGGACTCGTATCTTTAATCTTGTTATCAAACTATTTATTATATGCTCTTCCGATTGTACCAGCTGCTCCGAAAGAAGTTGTCCTTGGATCAATATTAGATTGTATGTTTGTAATTCCAATCATTACGTATTTCTTTATTATTCGAAAAAGGTACTCGTTAACGTATATATTTCCTGTTGTAATAGCTGGTTATATATTTGCAAGATTTATTATTCCAAGCGACTATTTACAAGCTTTTTCATACGTTTCTTATATTATAGTTGCAGGGGAAATTGCTTTTGTATGTTTTGAGTTATTCCTTCTATATAAAATTGTTAGAATGCTTCCTACAATAAGAAAAAAATATAAAGAATATAAAAGTGAGTATTCTTCATTTTCTTATGCAATTGATGCAGCGTTTGACACCACTATGAAAAGAAATAAATTAGTAGATATTATTGTAACAGAGTGTAAGTTAATCTATTATGCATTTTTATCGTGGCGTGAAAAAGTGCCAGAAGGTGAATGCGTATACTCATATCACAAAAAGACTAGTGCAATAGGTGTATATATTATGATCATCCATGCGACTTTAATAGAAAGTATCGGTTTTCATTATTTGTTTCATCAATGGAATCCAGTTGTAGCATGGGTGTTACTTATTTTAAACGTATATGCAATGTTTTATTTTTTAGCTGAAATACAAGCAATGCGTAAAAATCCAATTATTGTTACGGAAGAACAGGTAATTATTCAAATTGGATTAGGGAAGAAAATCATTATACCGTTTACACAAATTGATAAGATTACGTTTTATAAAGGAGAACTTTTAAAAAAAGAGAAAGAGCTTCTTGACGCAACGGTGATGGAATTTATAAAGGAACCTCCAACATTTGAAATAATACTTAAAGAGCCAATAAAAGCACAATTGTTATATGGATTTTCTAAAACAGTAAGTCGCGTTCACTTAAATGTTGATGAGGAACGGAAATTTTATGATGCAGTTACCGAGAAATTAAAACATGGGTAATGCTATTAATTTTCATCATGCGTTTGGTGTGTACGGTATTTGTATCGAAAATAATAATATATTAGTAATCGATAAATCAAAAGGTCCATATAAGAATAGATATGATCTACCTGGTGGGAGCTTATATGAAGAGGAGTCGCTGTTAGCGGCACTCCATAGGGAATGTAAAGAAGAAACTGGATTAGAAGTAAAGGTTATAAAGCAAGTAGGAACGGTTGATTTTCAATACCCTTCAAAGTTTAAAGATTATACACATGTACACCATATTGCAGTTTTGTATGAAGTTGAAAAGAGTGCAGGGAAAATCATAGTACCAAAACAATTTGAAGGTCAAGATTCTTTAGGAGCGAGATGGGTTTCTATAGAAAGCATTACAGAAGACAATTCATCTCCGCTTGTATGTAGTGCAGTAGAGTGGCTGAAAACAAATGAGCTTCCATTAGAAGTAAAAAAATATGAAACATGGACAGTGAAAAACTCCTTCTAAAATAAGAGGGAGTTTTTATTGTGTATTTGGAGACCAAACACTTCTTTATCACTATATAAATGGATATAATAAAGCTAGAAATAGCATAAGGGGAAACAAAGAATGAATAAATTACTAACACCAAAAAGTGAAATTATAGAAAGAAAAATAAGATATGACTCGACAACAGTAGAACACACTTGTTTATTACTTGAAAAGCAGTTGCAAAGTATCGTGCTATTTCATGAGGTTCAGTATTCATTTACAATGACTGCACATCTTGCGAGTTTAACAATCCCAAAAGGAAGTTACACCATTGCATACTATTGGGAAGATCGTCCGTACAATTTATACATATGGAGAGATAAGAATGGAACGTATTTAGGCTCTTATTTTAATGTTGTAAAAAATACGCAAATAACAGATGAACTAGTGTCATTTGAAGACTTAATTATTGATATTTTAGTACTTCCAAGTGGAGAATATTTTATTTTAGATGAGGATGAGTTGCCTGAGTCTTTAGAGGAGTTTGAGGATGGTTATGTGAATGAAGCTCTTAATGTATTAGAGGAAATAATTCAAAAGACGCTTCCTCAAATGATTGTAGAGACAGAAAGAGTCGGGTTAAACTAAATTGTAATCGATTTGAAAATAGAATACGTATTTAATGAAATTGAGTAGTCTCAAGTTATATAATCTAACCTTTTTGATAAGTCTAAGGTTAGATGTATATTTCTTGGGATTACTCTTTTTTTGTGGAAATTAATATTGACTGAATACAGTTCAGTCGTTTATGATTGAATCACATTCAGTCGCAGAAAAAACATAATAGGAGATAACATATGAAAAGAATATCGAAAGAACCAGATGTTAGAAGGCAAGAGTTGATGGATATTGGTTTTGAACTATATATGAAAAATGGTATGAAAGGATTTGGCATAAAAGATGTTGTGAATCATGCTGGTGTAGCAACGGGCTTATTTTATTATTACTTCAAGTCTAAAGAGAATTTTGTTGATGAAGTATTAAATGATTTTATTGTGAAAAATATGGAGTTAATTGAAGAAATACTTGTTTCTAATGAACGGTCTGTCATGCAAAAGCTGAAAGATTCTCTAAATATATTTTGGACATTTATCGAAAAATTAGCGCCTTATAAAAATGTGAGTTCGTTTCAGACGGAACAACATTTTCAACTGGAACAGAAATTATTTACGCGAATGCAGCCATTAATTCGACAAGTAATCGAAGAAGGGGTGAAAACTGGGATTTTTAATATTGATAACTCATTATTAGCATCAGGATTTATTTTATACGGTCTTAGCAGTATTGCTCATTCAGAGGTGAAGTTGAATCTAGACATGAAGCGAGAAATGGTTAATTTAGTATTAAATACACTACGATATGATCAAAGAGAAGGAGAATGTATATGAAGATTATGATCGATGGAAACAATATTTCGAATGAACAACTTACAAAATGGAAAAGAGAACGTATGAAAAAAGTTTTCAATACATTAGGACATAAAGAGCCAGAATTAAATGATACAGACGTTATGATAAAAAAACTAACAGAACTAAAATTAAATTATTCATACGATGAAATGTATGATAAGTTGAAGTCTAAACTTAAATTAAGTGAAATGGGTATGCGTATCGCTACAGTTTTATCTGGTAATAGACGAAAATTTTCAAAAACAAGTATCTATTTAGATGGGATTACAGCAGAAGAAGCGATAAATGGAATTGATAGTTTTATGCTTGAACAATCAGATGAAAATAATCAAGTGAATTTATCAGCCTGTCCAGATCACTACGTACTAAGACCCTTTGGGGAAAATGAATTGGAGGTTATCGAAACTACTGGTAATTCTCCATTTCCAGTTCAATTTTTTATTGTTTTTGGTGACGAAACAGGATTAAAGACACCTAGAGATAAGTCTTATCAATACCAATCAACAGGTGTTGCACGTATGAAAGACGGTACTACTATTGGTGGAGTTCGACATCAATTCAAAGATACAGATACTGGTATAGAAGTAAGTCTAGTTGTAGAGTTTCCGGCACTTTGTCCTAATAGTCTTATTGAATCGCATCAAATGCATTTGGCATGTGAGTTTTCTTATTGGTTACAGTGGATTAAGGAACATAAAAAATAATTTTTATATAAATAACAATAAGGGTATTTAAACGAATCATATATATATTTTTAATAAAACCTAGTTGACTTATCGGAAATATTTGTATAATATGTACTTAATTCTATTACGTATTGCTGATTGGAGAAACCAAAGGCATTTTATCTATTGATAAAATGCCTTTGGTTTTTTTATTACATAAATACTGAATCTATTCATTTAGATGAATCATTTCAAGGAGGGGAAGAAGTGACTGTTTCAATTAATGAGGTATCAAAATATTTTTCTAAGCAAACTGGTACTGTTCAAGTATTAGAGAATATTAATTTTCAATTAGAAAAAGGGGATTTTGTTACAGTAATTGGTCCGAGTGGTTGTGGAAAAAGTACATTATTAAAAATTATTGCAGGTTTAGACAACGATTTTGAAGGTGAAATCATTATTGATGGGGAGCGTATAACAAAACCGAGTAAGAAGCAAGGATTTATATTTCAAGAGCATCGTCTGTTTCCGTGGTTAACAGTTGAAGAAAACATTGCAGCTGATTTGTCATTAAAAGATAAGTATGTGAAGGATAAGGTAAAGGAATGGGTTAAAATTGTTCGGTTAGACGGTTTTGAAAAATCATATCCGAAAGAAATATCAGGCGGGATGTCACAACGTGTTGCGATTGCAAGAGCGTTGCTAAGAGATCCTAATGTATTATTACTTGATGAACCATTTGGAGCATTGGATGCATTTACCCGAAGTCATTTGCAAGAAGTACTGCTCAACATTTGGGAACAAAAAAAGACGACAATGATATTCGTTACACATGATATAGACGAAGCAATATATCTTTCAAACAGAATTATCATCATGAGTGCAAAGCCTGGAAAAATACATAAAGTAATTGAAAATAATTTACCTTATCCGCGTAGTAAAACTTCGGAGTCATTCCAAGAAATTCGAAAGAAAGTATTACAGCAGTTTGAGTATGGAGGATTGATTCAAACAAGTTTATAGGGAGAGGGTGAGTATTTATGTATAAAAAATTTAAAGTTCTTTCTTTTGCATTAGCTATTTCTTTATTTTTATTCGGATGTGAAAAAAGCACAGCAAGTAGTAAGAAGGAAGATGTAACAGTACAAATTGGTATTCAGCAAGGATTAAGTCCACTATTACTCGCGCAGAAAAAGGGATGGTTTGAAGAGGAGTTTAAAAAAGAAGGAGTTAAGGTGAAATGGACAGAGTTCCAAAGCGGACCTCCTTATTTTGAGGCAATCGCATCAAATCGATTAGACTTTGGTGAAGTTGGCAATTCTCCAGTTATTTCCGCGCAAGTAGCAGGTATTGAATTTACCGAAATTGCTAATACAAGTTATGCGAGAAAAGGAACAGGGATTCTTGTACAAAAAGATAGCAAGATTACGAGTGTAAAAGATTTAAAAGGTAAAAAAATCGCAGTAGCAAAAGGAAGTAGCGCATTTAATTTATTGTATCGAGCGCTTGATAAAGAAGGTATCAATGCGAAAGATGTAAATGTTATTCAACTGCAACCAGATGAAGCGCAGCCAGCATTTGAATCAGGATCAGTAGATGCATGGGCAATTTGGGATCCTTTCATATCGTTACATACGGTAAATAAAGGAGCGAAGGTGATTACAGATGGTGAACAATTAAATGTATCTTCTCCAGAGTTTTTAATTGCGAGAACAAAATTTGCGAAAGAGCATCCAGAATTAGTGGAGAAATTCCTTAAAGTATATGAAAAAGCACGTGTATGGCAAGATGAAAACTTGGATGAAGCAATAAAAATATACACTTCTGCAAAGAAAATAGATGCAGATATTGTAAAAGAAGTGTTTAATCACGACAAACCCATCTTAGTTCCGGTAACGAAAGAAATAGTTGCAGAACAGCAACAGACAGCAGATTTTCAATATAAGCTTGGTTCTATAAAGAAAGAAATTAAGACAGATAAAGTTGTAGATAATTCTTTCGTAGAAAAAGCGTTAAAGGCGAAGTGAAAAGAGGTTGTATAAATTGGAGAATACGAAAGCAGTTATTAAAAGGGCGAGTATAACGATTGAGAAAAACAATGTAAAGAAAGTACAGAAGACGAATATCAAATTTTTGATAAGGGCAATTACTATACCGATTATTATATTAATAATTTGGCAATTGGCCGGCGTATTCGGTCTAGTTTCTAAAACAGTTTTACCAACGCCGCTAGATATATTTTTAGCTTTTCAAGAACTTATAAAAACAGGAGAGTTATTCGGTCATGTAAGTATTAGTGTATTCAGGGCTGCGGCTGGTTTCTTTATTGGCGGGAGTTTAGGAATTATTTTAGGAACAATTGTTGGATTTTCAACGAGAAGTGAGCAATATTTAGATCCGTCAGTACAAATGTTAAGAACTGTGCCTCACTTAGCTGTTGCACCGCTTTTCGTATTATGGTTCGGTTTTGGGGAAACATCAAAAGTGTTATTAATTGCAGATGGTGCATTTTTTCCTTTATACGTAAACGCGTTTCTAGGAATACGAGGTGTAGATTTAAAGTTATTTGATGTTGCGAGAGTGTTAGAGTTTAGTAAAAGAAAATTAATTACAAAACTAATTTTACCGGCAGCATTGCCAAACCTATTACTTGGGGCAAGATTATCATTAGGAGTAGCATGGGTGAGTTTAGTAGTAGCAGAACTTATGGGATCTACAGAAGGTATTGGCTATATGATTATGGATGCAAGGCAATTTTCAAATACAGATATTGTATTTGTCGGTATTATTATTTTTGCATTTGTTGGGAAGTTTTCGGATTCACTCGTACGTTTACTAGAAGTGAAGTTTTTAAGATGGCGAGATAATTTTAAAGGCGAGATAGGAAATTAACATATAAATTATTAGGGGTAATTTATATAGAGTAGTTTAGTGTACGTTTCAAAATAAATAAGGGGTGTGTAAAGGTATGGAATTATTATGGTTTATTCCGGCGTATGGAGATGGACGATATTTAGGAACGACAAAACGAGGAAGAGCAGCTGAGTATGGTTATTATAAACAAGTTGCACAGGCAGCTGATTATTTAGGATATACAGGTGTGTTACTTCCAACTGGCCAAGGTTGTGAAGATCCATGGGTATTAGCATCGGCACTTGCAGCTGAGACAGAAAAGCTAAAATTTTTAGTAGCAGTTAGACCGGGACTAATGTCACCGACAGTTGCAGCAAGGATGGCATCTACATTTGATAGAATTTCAGACGGGAGGTTACTTATTAATGTAGTCGCTGGAGGAGATCCAGTTGAATTACAAGGAGATGGATTGTATCTTGAGCATGATGAAAGATATGAAGCAGCTGATGAGTTTTTAAAAGTTTGGAAATCGACATTGCAAGGTGAAACATTTTCTTTAGAAGGAAAACATATTAAAGTTACGGAAAGTAAAGTTGTGTTTCCGCCAGTGCAAACGCCATACCCTCCTATATATTTTGGAGGATCATCCGCTGCTGGAAAGGAAGTTGCAGCAGAACATAGTGATGTATATTTAACGTGGGGCGAGCCACCAGAGCAAGTGAAGGAGAAAATAGACGAAGTAAGAAAGCTGGCAGAAGAGAAGGGGCGTTCAGTACGATTTGGCATCAGGTTACACGTAATTGTAAGAGAAACAGAAGAAGAAGCATGGGAAGAGGCAGAACGTTTAATTCAATATGTAGATAATGAAACAATTGAGCTTGCTCAAAAGACCTTTGCAAGATATGATTCAGTGGGGCAAAAACGAATGACACATCTAAATAAAGGAACAAGAGAGTCGCTAGAGATAAGTCCTAACTTATGGGCTGGCATCGGGCTTGTAAGAGGTGGTGCGGGTACTGCGCTTGTTGGAGATCCGCATACAGTAGCAGATAGAATAAAAGATTATGAAGCGTTAGGAATTGATACGTTTGTATTATCGGGATATCCTCATTTAGAAGAGGCATATGAAGTGGCAGAACTGTTATTTCCTTTATTGAAAGAAGATAAGAAACAAGAAAATAAAATTGTTGGTGAAATGATAGCTGATGCATATGCATTAAAAAAATAGTGAGAAAAAACCCGCAAGTAAATCACTTGCGGGTTTTCATCGTAAACTATCAGAAAATATGGTAAAATTAAATAGTAACTTAAGGTACGGTTGGTTGTTCAATTATCACTTCTCCAAGTAGGAGGGGGGTGATAATAAGTGAGTGAAATAGCGTTGTTACTGCAAGGTGGACTGTTTCTCGTTGCACTGTTAACATTCGTCGTCGTTTTAATAGACAAGCTCAAAAAATAACAACCCACCTATGCCAATAGAATGTGGGTTGTTTTGTTTGTAAGAAACAAATAGGATAAATGAACAATCCAATCTGCTAAGTTACGTGGACTAGTGTGTAGCCGCACACTAGTCTTTTTTATTTATATACAATTTATAATTGGTTTATGTGATTGTATTGTTCTTTTCATACTTATTATAACACAGTGTCTTTTCATCAAGAAAGGAGACCGTATGTTCTGTTTCTAATTAAATAGAAGGTGACTTTTCTTTAAAGAGCCCGTCCATATACTGTTTTAAAGTTTGAACGTAAAATTTTTGCTTATTTACATCATTTACGCCGACAATTGGTGATGGAAGTTCATATCTCTTTTCTGATAAATGAACGACAATATCAAAAATATCAAATAGACGAATGAAACAGAACAGGCCATCTTTATCACTTAATAAAATAAAGTAATGGTTTTCACTATTTGTATTTAATGTATTCCATAAAGAACTTTTGCTTAAATCACGAACAATGCTTTTTTCTTTTAATTCCATGAAGTCGGCATTCGATAGGATGCTAGAAATATCAATCGCATCTGGATCTTCAAAATAGCCATCGACTGCTTGTACAGCGAAAGTATAAGCCATTTTTAATACACTCATTTTATATTTACGGTTATCTAAAAGTAATTCACGTTGAATAGAGCTAGCTACTTTCGTTACACGTTCTTCTTTCCAAATTTCATTATGTAGTGAAATATCGTGCTTTTTACATAGTTTCATAATTAATGCATTGGAATAAAGTATTTCGTCACTTACTTCAACAACATCTGTCTCAGCGGCCGCAAGTTCCTCACCATGCTCATTCGTATAGAGCGGGGAGTCAATCTGTTTTTTCATGTGTTCAATCTTAAACTGACTTAATTTATGCCGGATTAAGGGGCGATCAATATTTGTTGTCATTTGTTCATAACAAGTATCACAAATGGAGTTTGTGAAATAATATCCACATAATATTTCTGGGATGACATATTGTTCACTAAGTTCTTTCGTATCTTTTCTGCAAATGATGCATTGTGTCATTTTTATCACCTTTACCTGCAAATTTGTATGTAATCTCATTGTAGTGTATTTATTGGTATTTTGGAATATTGTAAAGGAAAATATTATGTGAAATTGTTACTTATTTTGGTACAATGAAGAGAAGTGCTAGTTTAAAGGAGGACGTTTTTTTGAAATCGAAAGTGCACTTTTGGACATTAGAAGTGCTAATGGTTGTAGCGATCATATTTATTTGCACAAAAATATCGTTTCTATTTCAACCGATTGGTATCTTCATATCAACGCTGTTTTTCCCAATCTTAATCGCGTTATTTTTATACTTCATATTTAATCCGGTGTTAGTCTTTTTAGAGGAGAAAAAAGTACCTAGAAATTTAGCGATTTTACTGTTATATCTTTTTATCATAACATTAACTGCGGTTGGCGTTGGGGTAGTTGTTCCAACGATCTCACAACAGCTAATGGATTTAGTGAAAAATATGCCAGGCTATATAAAAGAGGGAAAACTATACATACAAGATTTATCCCATCATAGATTGTTTGAATGGTTATCTACACAAAATTATGTTTCCATTGAAACAATTGAAAAAAATGCAATTGAATACTTAAAGGATATACCAAACACAATTACGTCGAGTGCAACGGCTTTATTTGGTATCATAACGAACGTCGCATTAGTTATTTTTACAGTACCGTTCATTTTATTTTATATGTTTAAAGATGGACATGCGTTTCCAGGGAAAGCAGTTAGTCTATTACCTGAATCTTACCGTGAAGAAGGACTTCGTATCATTAAGGAAACGAACGAAACATTATCTGCATATATTCAAGGTCAAGCTCTCGTTTGTATATTTGTAGGTGCTTTTACTTTTATCGGTTATTTAATTATCGATTTACCGTACGCTTTTGTTTTAGGAATTATAGCAGCATTTACAAATATCATTCCTAACTTAGGTCCGTTTATCGGTGCAGCACCAGCTGTTATCGTAGGTTTGTTCGTATCTCCGATGCAAGCGTTGTACGTAATTATTATCGTAACAATTGTACAACAATTTGAAAGTAACATCATTTCACCGCGTATTATGAGTTCAAAATTAAATATCCATCCGTTAACAATTATTATTTTAATTTTAGGGGTAGGTAACTTTGCGGGAATTATTGGAATGATCTTGGCGGTGCCAGTGTACGCAGTAACGAAAACAGTTGTATCGAACTTAGTGAGACTGTTTAAGACGAAACGAAGTAATCGAAAATAGTATATGTTGAGAAAGATACACCACTTTTTAAGTGGTGTATCTTTTGTTTATTAATCAATGTTAAAAAGTGTACGAATGCAATTTTATTATATATTTATTACATATCAAATAAAACGGTAAAGTTGTATGATATAGCCCCCAATAAACTATGTGGAATCCCTCTGAACTATCCAAATCATTTCCTTACAACGTGCTATCAACATCATAATCGACTCCTTTCAAGTTTTATATTTTTAAAGGATTATAGGTGAGTGTAGTATTTGCTTCTACGATCTCGAATTTCGTCCATAATCTTTTTGTATTGTTGCTCTTGTTTTAATTCATCTTCAGAAAAGATTTCTTTCTGGATTGTAATTGTTAAGAAGAAAAGATGAAACTTCATGATACATTCCTCCTTTCGAAAGGAATTATAGATGGCTACAGTAGTGACTTTGACGTTCTTTTACATCTTCCATAGCTTTATTAATTTGATGGTCATGCAATACCTCACTGTCCGAGAACTTAGTTTTTTGAATGGTAATCGTTAAAAAGAATACTTTAAATTTCATTAGATAAAACCCCTTTATAATTGATTTAGAAAAGACGGCTGTAATAAGAAGCTTGACGCTCTTTTACTTCGTCCATAATAGTTTGAATGTGTTGCTCACGTAAAATCTCACTTTGAGAAAGCTTACGTTTTTGAATGGTGATAGTTAAAAAGAATGCTTTAAATTTCATGAAGGTATTGCTCCTTTAAAATATATTTTTAATACATATGCGTATAATATGAACTTTTAATGTCAGTCATTTTATCAGTCAGTTGTTTTATTTGTTGTTTACGAATGATTTCACCTTCAGATAAAGTATTTTTCTGAAGTACAGTCGTAAAAAAGAAAATATGAAAAGTCATAAATGAATTCCTCCTTTCGAAAAGGAATTACATGTGATCACAATAAAGTGCTTGGCGCTCCTTAACATCATTCATAGCTTTTTCAATTTGCTCATTATGAAACATTTCATCTTTAGAAATTTTATTTCTTTGAATCGTAATACTTAAAAACAATACGCTAATAGTCATCGAATGTTGCTCCTTTCTTTAAAAAATAATGTAAGAGACTAAAAAATCGCACAAAAAAGCCACAGGAAGATATAGTTCTCCTATGGCAGGGCGTGAAAAAGCCACAGGAAAGCATACGACCTCCTGTGGCGAATTTATGAATTAATCGAAATAATGTACGATTTTCAATTCTCCATTAGGGTGGTCGAATTCATATTTAATTGTCCAGAAAACACAGGTGCAGTTAACGCTAAAGTTAAAGCATGTAATTGTAATTTCATCATTTCCTTCGACCTCCTTTTAGAATATTTTTCTTACGTTAGTAAGTATATACAATTAATGGATAATTGTAAACATAAAAAGCGAAATTTTTTAATTTTGATTAAAATGCGTATATTTTAAAGGGTTTTGAGAAGGTGTATTGTAATTAACGAAATATCGATAAAAATGGGGGATGCTAAATGAAATATATGCATCGTAATGTAGTTGTTATGCTAACAATTTTTTTATGTATTACTGCTTGTTCTAGAGGAGAAAGAATAAAAGAAATATCTGATGTTGAACCTGGTGACTTTAAGCAATATGCTGGGACATATGTTGGGAATAACTCAGATGTGGTTGCAATTGTTAATCGTTTACCCGGTGGTGAAACATTTCAAAGTGTAAGTTTAGAGAATGAAAGTATAAAGGTGAACTATGGTACAAAAGGAAATGGAACTTTGACAGAAGACATGGTTGAGACGTATTGGTTTGATGGTAAGGATACGATGGAGAAGAATTTTCTCTTTAACGTTATTTATTTAGCGATTTTAGTACCAAATGCAAAAGGTTACGAGTTGCAAGTAGAAAATAAAAATTTCACGATAAAAAGAGAAGAAATACTATCAATCCTGTATGAAAAGTTTGATAATTTCCCAAAAGAAAATGATATATGGGATAAAAAGAAAGTAGTAAAGTTTCTTAACGAAAATAACGAAGAAATTACAATGCTTATGAATGATAAAGAGTTTAGGAATGCTTTATTTGTAAAGTATCCAGTACAGCAGTTGAAATGATGGGAGGAAAATAGGTGGAGTTAGTATATAAAATTACTTATCATCGAATGCAAGATCATTATTTACCTAAGTTAATACAGGCAATTAGCTTCGTTAGTGAAGAAGATTTATGGAAACAAGGGGATTCTGTGAATTCAATTGGTGGAATCGTACTACATATTTGTGAACATATACAGAGAAATACTAGTCGTTATAAAAATCCAAATATAGTCTTTGAAAAGGGAATTGAGGAGTATTTTCCAGTAAAGCGACAACGTACTGAACTTTTGCTACAGTACGTTGAAGAAGTATTTGATGAATGGGGAACAGAATATATACAAGCATGTGGAGAAAAAAGACATATTGACCTTCATAGTTTATTACATTTAGTGGAGCACACAAGTTATCATTTAGGGCAAGTTGTAGATCGTACAAAGTCTATAAAGGGACAACAATTTAATTTTTGTCAAAATGGTATAAATGAAAAGAATTTAAAACTTAGAGTTGAAACTTCAAAATTTTAGAAAGAGAGTCATTCTTAAACGAATGACTCTCTTTTTTTATAAAAGAAATTTATGGAAATATACATTTTTATGTGATATGGTTAATCGCATAAGTAATGAACCTATGAACCTAAGGTGGTGAAATTATGAAACCTACTCTGGAGCAAAATAAATTAATATACTTGCAAATTGCAGAAACGATTGAATCTGATATTTTAAAAGACATATTACTTGAAGAAGAACAAGTTCCATCAACAAATCAATTTGCGAAGATGTTACAAATAAATCCAGCTACTGCAGCTAAAGGGGTAAACGTATTAGTGGATGAAGGGATTTTATATAAAAAGAGAGGGATCGGGATGTTTGTTGCAAAGGGAGCGAAAGAAGTTGTACTTAAAAAAAGACAAAATACTTTTATGACCGAATATTTACCTAAAGTGTGGGAAGAAGCGAAAGTATTAGAAATATCCAAAGATGAATTGATGGATATGATTCAAAAAATTACGAAGGGGGGAACGAGGGATGATTGCACTTGAAACGAAAGATATAACGAAAAAATACAAAAAGAAAGTAGCAGTAAATGAAGTAACGATTTCATTGGAAGAGCATAAAATATATGGTTTGCTCGGTAGAAACGGAGCAGGAAAAACGACACTATTAAATTTACTTGCAGGTCAAATTACTTCAAGTAGTGGAAGCGTATCAATATTTGGCGAACATGTTTTTGAGAATAGTAAAGCGATGCAAAATATTTGTTTTGTTAGAGTAAAAGAAGAAGCTCAGTTAAGTTTTAAAGTAAAAGAAATTTTTAAGATGTGCAGCATGTTTTATAAAAACTGGGATGGAAAGTATGCTGAAGAACTCGCTAATAAATTTCAGCTTAATATGACAGTGAAATATCATAAATTATCACACGGCATGCAAACAGTCGTCGGCATTATTCAAGGGTTAGCAAGTAGAGCACCAATTACTATTTTTGATGAACCAACTACAGGTTTAGACGCAGCACACCGTGAATTATTTTATAGTCTACTACTAGAAGATTACGGTGAGTATCCACGAACAATTATATTATCAACACATTTAGTAGAAGAAGTAACCCATGTGATTGAAGATGTGATAATCATAAAAGAAGGAAGATTAGTTGTTCAATCATTGGTAGAAGATTTATTACAACAAGTTCAGATTATTTCAGGGCAAAAGGATAAAGTGGACGAGTTCTTGATCAATAAAAAAGTATTAAATCGAGAAGTTTATGGAAATAAGGGTATTGCTGTTATATGGGAAGAACTTTCTAATGAAGATTATTACTCTCTTGAAAAAGAAGGTTTAGCAATTGATAGAATTACATTGCAAAAGTTATTTATTCATATAACTGGTGGTGAAGTGAAATGACGATGTTAATGAAGCAGTTAAAGTTACATATTAATTTTCATTATAAAGCAATTTTAATATTTTGGATTGTAGCCTTATTAATAAAAGGAGCTTTAAATGCTGCGCATTTAAATGGAGTGAACATTGGTTATTTACCCGAAATTATAAATAACCCGTCAATAGCAATTATGTTGTTTATAGTAGGGAGTGTTTTCATCATTCAAGATGAGCTATTTCGTTTAGCTGTTTCATTTGGTGTAACGAGAATTCAATATTTCATCGGAGCAATTTGTTATATCATCTTGCAATCCGCAATGTTTTCGTTTCTTCAAATAATGCTTTTACAAGATATAAAATATAATTTAGTAAATGTTAGTTTTGGGGAGCAATCGGTGCAACAATTTATTTTGCAATTTTTATTTTATGTTACAACAGCATGTTTCTTTCAAGTGGTAGTAGTTTTTAAACAACGATTTCAGTGGATCGGTCTTATGATTGGTGGGACCCTTTTCTTATCAACAAATAGTGTACTTTATGGAGAAGCAGGGGTAACCAATTTATTATTTACGAGTGATGGATCTTTAGTAAATATACCGTATTTTACTGTTATTTCAATTGGATTAACTGTCCTTTATATCATAACTAGTAGTATATTTATTCGTAAAGTATCATTCGAAAAAACGATTTGAAATATTATTAGATTACTATAGAGAGAAGGATAGCAAATGGGAGACACATCTTCACTCATTACAGTCTTTTTAGGCATTGCACTATTAATATTCTGGCGTCGTTATCGCTCCATGCATAAGCCAATAAAGGGATCAGGAAAACGTATTTTATGGCCGTTATTATTTTTAACACCAGGTGTTGTATGGTTTTTTGGTCCAGTACATCCAGCTATATTACAAGTAGTTATAGCGGTATTCATTGGGGTACTTTTCTCTGTGCCGCTTATAGTATTAACAAATTATGAACGAAGAGATGATGGGAATATTTATACGAAAAAAAGTGCTGTCTTTTTAATTACTTTTATTGCACTTGTCGTTTTAAGATATGGTTCAAGACAATTTATTGTAGATTTAGATCAACAAACGGTTGGTTTATTATTTTACGTAGTTGCAGTATCGTATATCATTCCGTGGAGAATTGCTTGTTATATAAAGTTTAGGAAAGTTTGGCGGGAAAATAGTAATCATACTATATGAAAACTTCTCATTTGAGAAGTTTTTTATTTTTATAGGTAAGTAAAATAATTTGTTGAAGTGCAAGATTGTTATAGAATATGATACATATTAAAATAAGGAAAAGTAGAAGGGATAAAAATGCGTACAATTTTAGTTTTTCTCAATAATATGTCCATCGATAAAATAGAGAACATTAGACAAAAACATGATCCTTTATTTGAATTAATTCCACCGCATATAACAATTGTATTTCCATTTAAGAGTGATATTTCAAATGATGAATTAAAATCTCATATTTTGAATTTATCAAGAGGGGTAGGCAAAATTGAAATTGAATTTGCAAATTGTATCACTCATGTAAGAAACTATTTGTTTTTAGAAGTGGAGCGGGGGAAAGAACAAATAACTAAACTACATGATATCCTGTATACAGGACCTTTATTACAATTTTTGAAAGAAGATATTCCGTACATACCGCATGTAACAGTCGGGAGAAAAGAAAGTGCGGAGTTAGCTGCTGAAGTAGCCAAGGATATTCATAGTTTCCCTGAAAAGTTACAATGTGTAATTGATAGAATTAGTGTAGAGCGAATTGGAGAAAAGGGGGAATCAATTATTGAATTTGAAGTACCGTTGCAAAAAAGCTGACAAAAGTCAGCTTTTTTTATTCGTAGCATAAAGTAAAGCACCAATCGCACCGCTATTACCACCATCTCGTAAAAAGATGGGTGTTTTATTTTGGTACTTTGTGTAGCTACTAATAATATTTTGAAGATGTATGTTATTACATAGAGTTGAACCAATATAAATAATATGGTCAATGTTTTTTGTTTCGGCGAATTGAAGGCTTAATGCAGTAACGACTTCACCGACAAGTCCTTGTACAGTAGCAAGTATATCTGAGCTATTATAATTTGATTCTATAGTAGCGGCTTTGCCAAAATTGCTTGCAGTTAAACTATTATCAATAGGGGAGAGAATACCACCATAAATATCTCCAACCGTAATATCTAGTTTTTTTCTAGTTCCTACTTTTGTTAAAGGGATCACATCTTCAAAATGATCTAGATTTGTTAATAATTTTGAAAGTCCCATGATAGTACCACCGCCAACACCAGTTCCGCCAGCTCGAATATATTGGTCATTATAAACGTAATGAATAGAAGTACCTGTACCGATATTTGTTAAAATAAAGTTGTTTATATCATACTTCTCTTCTTTTAAAATGTATCGGACGCCTATAAGAGTAGCTTCAAATTCATTTAGTTCTACTATTTTATATGAGTTTGAAAGTAGTTGCTGTAATTCTTTCGCTTTACCACCTGTAATACATATTTGCTTTTTACCAGTGTTTTTCTTAAGCCAATCTATTATTTTATCTTGTTCATTTGAATAAAATTTTTCAAAAGCTAATTGCCTTTGTTCATCCAAATAAGCAATTTTCGTTAATGTGCCTCCAGCATCGATACCAATAGTACTTTCCATTTGTCTGCTCCTAACCAAGTGATTTATTTACTCTGTTCATGTTGATGAAACGAATTTTTAGGAGATAGACACCCCCGTTGAATTACATGATTTTTATTCTGATTGATATATTAATAGCTTTTCTATCGTTACAATCGGTTGATTATTAACAGTGGCGGTACTTTTACCTAGTAGAAAACCTCGGCGATTGCGAGTTAACTCATAATGCAAATTAAGTTTATCACCGGGATATGCTTTTTCATGGAATGTAACCCCATCTAACGAGGAAAGGAAGCCTAGTCCGTTAGAATCACTTGTATGTACAAATGCACTAAGCTGAGCAAGTGCTTCTACAATTAACATATGAGGCATATGTTTTTGACTATCATTTATAAACCATTCGTTATTTGTAATGAGTTTATATCCTGTAACGGATTCACCTTGTTTTACATTTGTTACTTTATCAATCATTAAAAATGGATAACGATGAGGAAGAGTGTCTTTAATATGCATTTAAGTACCTCCAATGAATAACTCCCCTGCTTATAGTTAAGCAGGGGAGTTATCATTAATTTTTAACTAATTCTTCTGCTTTTTCAAGAGAAAAAATGCCACTATTTCTAATGTTTTCAACAACTTGTTGTAACACTGCTTTATCTTGAACGAGTGCAATGCGTACAAAGCCTTCTCCGTGAGGTCCAAATGCATGACCTGGCGTAACAACGACATTCGCACGATCCATTAATGCATATGCGAAATCTATAGAAGTCCAGCCGTTCGGAATTTCGGCCCAGACGAACATACTGCCAGCTGGTTTTTCAACATGCCAGCCAAATGTTCGGAACCCATCGACTAAAGTATCTCTACGTTCTTGATAAATACCACGGTTTTTCTCACAAAAAGCAGCACCATTTCTTAGTGCAGCACATGCCGCTTTTTGAATTGGTAAAAATACTCCGTAATCTGTATTAGATTTAAATTGTGTAAGTGCCCCGACAATTTCTTCATTACCAATCATATAACCAATACGGCTACCTGCTAAACTATAACTTTTTGACAAAGAGTTAATTTCTACGCCAACTTCTTTAGCACCAGGCACAGAAAGGAAGCTAATTGGTTTATTACCATCAAAATAAAATTCAGCATAAGCAAAATCATGGACAACAATAATGTTATGCTTTTTCGCAAATGCGATTACTTCTTTAAAGAAATCTTCATGAGCCATTGCTGGAACCGGATTCCCTGGGAAGTTTAAAATCATCATCTTCGCTTTATCTGCAATTTCTTCAGGAATTAGCTCTAAGTTAGGTAAGAAATCATTTTCTTTTTTTAAAGGCATGTAGTAAGATGTTGCTCCAGCCATTTGAATTCCTGTTTCATAAGCTGTATATCCTGGATCAGGAACTAATATAATATCTCCCGGATTCGCATAAACCATAGGTAAATGAACGAGTCCGTCCTGTGACCCCATTAATAATAAAACTTCTTTATCGGCATTTAATATAACATTATGAGTGTTGTTGTAATATTCAGTTACAGCTTCGTGAAATTCTTGAATACCACTTAATGTGTATCCATAGCTTTCTTTTTGATTTGCTGTATGTACCATTTCTTCTCTTACGAAATCAGCAGGTGGCATATCAGGATTCCCGATACTTAAATCGATCATTTTGTGACCTGCTGCAATTTTTTCTTTTTTATAGGCCCCTAATTCACTAAATATAGAAGATTGGAATGCTTTCATTCTAGTTGCTAACGTGTAAGTCATCAAAACCCCTCCTAAAAAACAGTGTTTTCTTCCTGCGTTTTTAATTATTCTGAAAACACATGCTTACATTTTATCACTTTTTTGTGAAAATTAAAATGATTGACAAATTTAGAGGGAGGATAAAGAGATGGAATACAAAATAACGCAGAAAACATTTTCTGCGTTTGATATGAAGTGTAATTATTTCTTTTTATATGTACATAATTTTTCCACTGCATAAAAGTATACGTTTAATTTGCCATCGACAACTTTTAAAGTTTGATCTGATGTAAATGAGTTACCATAATCAATGTGATATACATTAGAATCCTTAACAAATGAGCCTTTGTATAAATCTTCTTTTTTCTTCGTTGTTTGCATCTCTACTAAATATTGAATGATTTTTTCTTTCTTTTCTTCTTTTACAACTGTTTCAAATTTATACGATATAGGACAAAGACCGTTTTTGTTGTCAACGACTTCCCAAGTGCCGTATATGTCATTATTGCTACATCCACTGAGTAGTATAATGAATAATGGAATAAGTAATAGAATCTTTTTCATTTTGTACTCCTTTCTTTGCATTTTCAATAAACGTGCGAATACGATACGAACATTGTAATAAATAAAGTTTAAATTTTTATAAAGAATTATTTAATTTCATATAAAAATTTAGGGGGGGATTGAAAAAGCATGAATCTAGTGTAAAGTCAGATTCATGCCGAGTACAATAGTTTATGTGATGTTTCTTTTGAGGAAGAATAAAGAGGAAAGTAGGATCACAATTCCATTTAAAATATATACAATTGCAACAATAAAGGCTAATGTACCTGCGACAAATTCAGCTTTATCAAATATAGAAGCGAATGCTGTGGTAGTCAAAAAGACAAGAGGAGTCAGTAGTGAAAATAAAAAATCTGCGACAATTCTTCTTTTAAAGTTATGCTGAGAAAGGGAAATGGCTAAAAAGTTTAGGATGCTAAACATAACTATTACAAAAATAAAGATAATAAATAATTGCATACCATCAGACATTCCTACACCGCCTTGTTGTAGATAATAGTTTATATAATGTATTCGAAGGTAAGAGTGTTTACTCCTTTTAATAATTTCAATAAACGTAATAAATAAGATTATATAAAACAAAGAAGCATGGATTAGTTTAATACTACTAAATCCATGCTTCTTTAATTATGTTATAAATTCGCAGATTGCGAAGGTTGTTTTTCATACTGTTTCTGTTTAGATAGCGATATGAAGATAATGAATAATGAAATAACACCGAAAATAAGAACCATATATTGCAATCCAATCGTATCTAAGAAGAAGCCTGTGCCAAGTAAGACAATTTGGAACATCACTCTTTCAAACATATTACGGAATGAGAAGAGTCGGCCGTGATAGCTCTTTTCCACTTTCGTTTGGAAAATTGTCGACATAATAGGGAAGAAACAGCCAACACTAAAACCAAACAATCCAAATGATGTAAGAGACATCCATTTTATATCGCTAAAGAACAATGATAGATGTGCAAAAGCGGTACAAACAGCGAAGAAATATAGTAACTTTTCAGGTTTGAAATGATCAGATAAACGTTTAATAACGAAGGCACCTAACATAAATGCGATACCTTCAATCGTATATATAAAGCCTTTAATCGTTGGATCATGTTGCATTTCGCTAATATTAATTACCATTAAGTTAAATCCAGCTATAAATAATAGAGGGATAATACTTAATATAAGTGCTGTGAAAGCAATCGGAATTCCTCTTAAAATACGAAATACTTCCATAAAGCTATTATCTTTTGCAGCTTGTTTACTTGGTGTTGTTGATTTCTTATCTTCGAATTGTAGGAAGAAAGTTGAGAGGAATAATAAAGCATATGCTGCCATTGAGAAGGCGTACATATATTGTAAACTCATTACAACTAAAAGAATTCCACCTAGTGAAGTACCTGCAATACGAGCGATTGTACCTACATTCATATGTACACCGTTCATTTGTAATAACTCATGCTCACGTACGATGAGTGGAATTACAGATTGTAATGCAGGGAAATAAAATGCTGCTGAAATTTGAAGCGCAACCATAAATGCAATCATAAAGGCGATACTTTCAAATTGGATAGCGAAAAACATAAAAATAACACTAATAACACGACCAAAACCAGCATAAAGAAGGACTTTTTTCTTTTCATATTGATCGATGATACGACCAGCCATAGGTCCCACTAGAACACCTGCTAATAGTCCGATAAACAATATAACTGATTTCATGAAATCAGAAGGGACATATTTTTGCATAAATTCCAGGTTGCCAAGAATTCCAAGCCATAACCCTAAACCAGCAATAAACTCCCCAATTAAAACAATCCAAACATTTTTATTACGCCACATAATATTAAAACCTCTCCGTCTTTTAAAATGAAAAACTCGTATATAAAACCTCCTTATTTTATGTATTATTTTTAACGAACTTTTTAGAGTCAGAGTCTATATTACGTGTTTCATGAGTGGATTTCAATTTTTTTGATTTGTCAAAAAATCGATTCGTTAATTGATAAAATAAGCAAATCAAAATGTAAATACTAAATGATTAAAACATAATGAATAGTAGGGATAAATATTAAAAAAATAAAAAAGCAAGAACATATAACTATGTCTCGCTTTTCTCAATTGCAAAATTAAACATTAGATTCACTTAGCAGCATTTACGCTCTTGTCCAATAGCTAAAGCGCTAAAAGATAGAGGACCAACAACTTCTGCGCTTGCACCACTAGTAAGGTTTTCTACAGTTAATGAATATTGGTGTGTTCCACTGCTAACATTTTGATCTATAGCTTGAAATGTTTGAGTGTAGAATTGCTCAGAATCTGTAGATTCAATACCTGCTTGTGCATTGAAAATTTCAAAGTTATCACGGAAAATTCGGAATAAAACTTGTGAAGTCCCAGATATACCTTCTATACCAATTGTAGCGATTAACTCTACACGATTATTACGTGAATTTCTACTTGAAATTCTTACTTTCAAATTTGCTAGAATTGCTTTATTTGGAGAAGCTGGAATTGCAAAAGTGGTTTCACCCGTTTTACTTATAGGTTGAGTAGCTTGGTAATCAATGATATGAGTCATATTCGTCACCTCCTCTTATACTAAAATATGAAAATAGCAATGAAATAGCTTGGACAAATAATAGAGTCGACATTAATTGTTGAAAAGGAGTAATTCACAAAAAAGCATCAAGAAAATATCACAATACAGTGATGGTTTTCTTGGTGCTTTTGTACTTAGGCCGAAAATTCTTCTTTGCGTACTTCGAAAAATTCATTACGACGTAAGTAATTATAAACTTTCTCGGAAACCTCTTCTTCTTCAGACATTAAGAAACGATGATTAAAAGCATAGAAGGATTGACCTTTAATTAATTTTACGTAGTAAATTTTACACGCCTCCTCTAGCAAAATTAGTATTTACTTAATATTATGATGACCCATATGCTTGTGAATCATACTTGAAGTTTCAAAGTATAGAAGCGAAACAAATTAAAAAGCTTACAAAACTGTAATGTTGTTGTCACGTTTTCCGATAGTTAAAAATAACCAATCTCTTCTATACTACAAATAAGTTACATAAAATAAGGGGGTAAAAATGATGGATGAAGTGATTGGAGAAGTTGTAGCAGGAATTTGTGAATTTGTGGTGGAAGTAACAGCAGATGCTATTGGGAATTTAGTTTCTGGAAAGGATGAGGAAAAAGAAACATTATAATAGTTTGTAAAAGTATACAGATGATTAAACTATAAAGGCTGATTTCTAAAGGGAAGTCAGCTTTTTTATTTTTTACATTATATTAATATTATTTGAATATTCATTTGTTATTATGTTTATGAAACTCATAAAGGAGGTGAATAAATAAAGATGTCGAATTTAGAGGCTGATTTATCTGATTTTCGTTTAATTGTGGCGAATGTGGAGGAAAAGGAATATCACTTTATTGTTCGTGAACACCCGATTGTAGGAAAAATTATATCGCTATTGGAAAATGGAAAAGAATATGGTTTAATAGATAAACAAATTGCTAATAAAGATAAATTTATTAAATCGGAGCTTACTAAATTAGAGTATTTTAACATAGATGTTCTCTATCATACACCTGGATGGATATGGATTGGTATGGATCAATTTGGTTTACATGCTCGTGAGGCTACTTATAACGAAGTAGACGTTATTATGAAGTTGAAAGAGGATTTATATTATATAGATGTATATGAAAAAGTAAAAATGTAATTGATATTTGGTCAGGTTAGGGGACAAGTTCCCGTAGCCTTTTTTGTTTTATATGTAAACGGAAAATCGATTTTATGTTGATGATAGGACAGCATGATAAGAAGTGAGCTGAAAAGAGGATTTGAAAATACATAAAGAGAACTTTAATTATTATATGAATTCTATATGTAAATAACAATAGAAAGAAGATGATAAAATGAGTAAAGAAGAGCTTGTGAAACAACAGTTTGGTAATAATGCGGAGAAGTATGTAAAAAGTAAAATTCATGCTAAAGGACCGTATTTACAATATGTAGTTCAACAAGTTGAGTCTCGTCATAATAATCGTCTTCTTGATATTGCTACTGGCGGAGGACATGTTGCAAATGTATTAGCGCCATTGTTTAACGAAGTAGTTGCTTTAGACTTAACAGAAAAAATGTTAGAGAATGCAAAAAAATTTATTATAAGTAACGGCCATGAAAATGTGTCTTTTGTTGCTGGAAACGCTGAGAGTTTACCGTTTTCTGATAGTTCTTTTGATACAATTACGTGCCGAATTGCAGCACATCACTTTACGAATCCAGCTCAGTTTATTTATGAAGTAAATCGTACGTTAGAAGATAATGGATTGTTTATTTTAATAGATAATGTTTCACCGGAAAATAATGAATACGATACATTTTATAATTTTATAGAAAAAAAGCGGGATCCGAGTCATGAACGGGCTTTGAAAAAAACAGAATGGATTACCTTATTAGAGAAAAATGGTTTGCAAATGCAGTCATGTCTTACTTTTGACAAGAAATTTGATTTTGACTGGTGGTGCGATATGATGAATGTACCTTTGCAGAAGCGGGTGAAGTTAACAGAATGTATGATGAAAACATCAGTTGAAATGCAAGAATTCTTTAACATTCAATATGAAAATAATAAAATTATATCGTTTTATACTGAAATGGCATTGTTTGTATGTAGAAAAAGTTTAACATTAAAAAGATAAATTTCTTGCAGTCTTTCCAAAGTACGTTATACTTAGTAACAGAGAAAATGAGAATTGAGGAAATGTAATAATGATTCGCGTACGTATTGAAGGAACTGAAGAAGAAATGCTTGAATTTATGGAGAAAATGCCGGATATTCCTGGATTTGAAAAAACACATACGAGAGAACCAAGAAAAGGAAATAATCCAAAGTATGATTCAAGTAAAAATGTGCTAGCATATTTATCTTATAAAAAGATTGAAGTCGCCAATAAATAGGCGGCTTTTTTAGTTTGCACCGTTTCACAGCCTTGTCTTTTTTACATACTAATAATAGTAGATAATGCTGAAGAGGGGTGAGTATAGTTAATAAGAAAATCATCTTTTTTGGAGACTTTGGTATTGATGATGCTGTGGCGTTAATTTATGCAAATAAAACATGTAAATTAGATATTTTAGGTATTGTTGCTGAATATGGGAATGTATCGCGAGAAATCGTAACAGAAAATGTGTATTTTTTAGAAAGATACTATGCTACAGAAGTAAAAATCATTGAGGGTGCAGCAAGACCGATGACAGCTGAAGAACCTTTGTTTTTTCCTGAAATTCATGGAGAGCACGGCCTAGGTCCCATTATTCCACCTGAAATGAGGATTTGTAAACGGGAAAATTTTTGTGAATTAATTAAATTAATTGAGCCTTGTCCAGAAGATATTATTATCGTAGCGACAGGACGATTAACAACATTGGCAACATTATTTTTATTATATCCAAATGTAATGGATAAAATATGTTCGTATTATATTATGGGCGGTGCGTTTTTATTTCCTGGTAACGTTACTCCTGTATCGGAGGCAAATTTTTATGGAGATCCAATTGCTGCAAATATTGTAATGAAGTACGCAAAGAATGCGACTATTTATCCATTAAATGTAACGCAACAGGCCCTAATTACGCCTGAAATGGTGGATATTATTAATAAAGAAGGAACAGGGCAGGCAAAGCTTATTAAACCAATGATTGATTTTTATTATGAGAACTTTTATAAAAAAGAATACCCGGGTATTGCTGGAAGTCCGATTCACGATTTGCTTCCGTTCATTTCATTTATAAATGATGATATTTTTGAATATAAAAAATCTGCAGTTTGGATTAGTACGACAAATGACGTAACAAGAGGACAAAGTGTGGCTGACTTTAGAAAAATAGCTGAGCCGACGAGGTTTGATGATCGGCCGATACAAAGAATTGCGGTTGGTTTTAATTATCCTGCATTTAAAGAAGAGTTTATGCGGACAATATTGAAGCCCGATTGTCCATAATAAGTGTAATATCTCAAGCTGCATAAATCGTTAGTCTAAAAAGTTAATTAACATGTATTATTTTTACAAAAAAATACAGTTATGCTCCATGAATAACTTATGAAAAATGTAACATAACTAATGGTAAGCAATTGTTTCTAATTATATTTTGATTGGTGAAATATAAAGGAGGTTATCATATGATTTGGTCTTTAATCGTTGGTGGTATATTAGGGTGGCTTGCTAGCTTAATTACTGGTAGGGATGTACCAGGCGGTGTAATTGGTAATATTATTGCTGGTATTATTGGTTCTTGGATTGGTGGGAAATTACTTGGTAGTTTCGGCCCAGTAATCGGCGGATATGCAATTATTCCAGCTTTAATTGGTGCGATTATTTTAATCTTCATCGTAAGTTTCTTATTGCGAGCAATGCGAAAATGAATGTAAGGACTGTTTACATTTGTAAGCAGTCCTTTTTATATGTTATGCTAGTATTATACAATCAGGAGGTGTCAGCATTGAAAACATTTACAGTAAATTTTCATCAAGAAGATAATGCTAAAGCGACAACAGTACATAAATTAAGTGAAGAGGACTTCAATAAAGCGACAGAAAAAGGTACTCGTCATCTATTTGATTTAGATACAAACGTTGGATTCTTCGTATTCTTTGACGCAGAAGATGCAGAAGGAAATGATCAATACTTAATGCTACAATATGAAGGAGATCATGAAGAGCCAACTGCGTGTTACGGATTTGACTTAAAATTATACTATCAATTTTTAGCACTATACTTAAATGATCTTGAATTCCAAGGCGAAACGGATGAGGAAGAGGAAGAATATGGTCCAATTCATCATTTAGCTCACTTACTTTACCATATTGTTGAAGATGGTAAGTCAATCGAAGTGTAAAAATACATATGTAAAGCTGTCCTTTTTGGGCAGCTTTTTTCTATTTAAGGAAGGAGTGCAGTGTAAATGGCGAGAAGGGATATATAAGGAGATGGAAAAATGATAAACAATACAATTCCAAGTTTTTTAAAATTATGGGAAAGCACCGACGTAGAATTAGCAGTCCTCAATCAATACTTCACTTCGCATCCAGAGATATTTGAAGAATACTTTAAGTATCATTGTCCTAATACGAATGAACGTCTTTCTAATGCCATAAAACAATATCCCGCAAAAATAGAAGACATTCGTATCATTACTAAAACATTACCAATCATTATCCAAGAGGTAACAAATGCATATCATAATAAATTTAACTTTGATGTAAAAATGAAATTTCATTTATTTGTTGGAGGATTTGGATCAAATGCATTTGTAGAAAGAGAGATTATTGGAGATATGTTTTTTGCCGCAGAAAAATTATCTCCAAATTTAAATCACCTTCGTGTTATTGTCGCTCACGAAATAGGGCATATATATCATAATGTTATGTTACAAAATAATGGAATGGATTGGGAGAAAGCTGAGTGGACCGATGCGGCAGTTAATTTGTATCGTGAAGGTGTTGCAACATACGTATCAAAGCAAATTGTGAAAGGTTTAAATGAATCCGTGTATTACTCATATGACGATGATGGTGAACGTTGGTTACAATATTATATAGACAATGAAGAACAAATAAAGAAACGTTTTTTGAAAGATTATATAGAAGGATGGACGTTTGAAAAAGAGAAAGAGTGGTTTCGGTTATCTGGCGGACAATATTTTGGATACAACCGACTCGGTTATTTTTTAGGAACAGCTTTTGTAGAATATGTTGCACAAGCATTGGGCGAGAGTGAAGTATTTACTTTTTGGAACAAACACAATTTGAAAAGAGGTGTAATGGATTGGTTATCGAAATGAATCAGATTATGATAGGGGGCTGAAATGTATGAGAGTGTATGTAAAGATAGGTATGTTATTTCTCGCTTTTACATGTATTTTTGCATTAGTAGCATGTAAAGGAACGGACGAAAAAAAGGAAACAGATCCAACAACGGAAAATAGTAAAAATGAACAGAATAATACTTCTGAAGAAAAGAAAGAGCCTGATGAAAAATCAAATAAGGAAGGGTCAACAAAACCAAAGATAGATCCAAGCACGAAAGATACAGTAATCAATCAAAAATCAATTAACCACGTTAAAGAATTATTTGAACTAGCGAAAGAAGGAAAAGTACCTAATGTTCCGTTCGCAGCTCATACAGGAGATATTGAAGAAATAGAAAAAGCGTGGGGGAAAGCAGATAAAACAGAACAAGCAGGAAACGGAATGTACGCTACCTTTACAAATAAAAATGTTTCCTTCGGTTTTAATAAGGATCACAAGTTTTTGATGTACGCTCCTATCATGCAGAACTAAAATCAATTACATTTCAAGAAATAGAGAAAGCTTTAGGAAAACCAGCTGCAGTTAAAGTAAATGGGGAAGATAAAATATATGTATATAAAGTAAACAATCAGTTTGAGTTAAAATTCATTATTCCAAAATCGACTGGTAAGGTAAATCATATTTCGGTATTTTCGCCTGAGGATAGTATTAATAAAATGGCAGGGTAATAAAGAAAGGATGTCACAAAGGTCATCGAGACTTTTGTGACATCCTTCTTTTTACTGTTAAAAGGGTGGGGAATGCAGCCTATAAAACATGGGGAGTATGCTCCGAAATGTCTTTTTTTATTTTATTACGCTCTAAATTTTGAACAAAAAGAGCTTGAATAATGCCCCCAATTATTAAGAAACAAGCACAAATATAAAATAGCATGCTACCGTTTAGTTTACTTAATAAAACGGCACCAAGTACAGGACCGCACGTTCGGGATATATCCCAATGTAACCCGTAAATTGAAAAATACAATCCACGTTTATCTGTAGGGGCGATTTCTGAAACAAATCGAAGTAAATGGTTTAAAGCGATGCTTCCACCAATGACTAAAAAGAGTAATGTAAAAAATAGTGACGCGATTGTTGCTGAAAGCCCGTAGCCAATTGCAGCTATTGTATAGCATGTGTAAGAAATAAGAATAATTTTCGCCATAGAAAATCTTTCAGACCATTTCACGAGGAAAACTTGCAGAAAGATTTCCATAATAGCTTTGCATGTTGAAATAAAAACGAGTGTGAGTTCGAAATCCGGAAAATTATGTTTCGCGAAAATAAGATAATTCGTCTCAGTTTGTGCATAAAAAAAGCTAATAGGAAGTGTAGAAATCATAAGTCCAAATACTGCGTAATGTTTGTGTACAAATTGTTTTGGAGATGTTACTTCAAATTTTTGCGTTGGTGTTGTCATTGCCGGAGCGGTTTCTGGAAGCTGCGTCCAAACAACGACTGCATATACTATAAGTGCAATGCTTTGTACTGTAAATACATATTCAGGGTGAGTCTTATAAAAAATAGTACCAATTAAAGGGCCGATTAGGGTACCTATTGCTCCCATCGTTTGCAGAAGAGAGAAGATTTCTGCTTGCTGATTTTGTTTTGTTAAATCAGCTATTTGTGCACGTTGAGCAGGAATATATAAGGAACGGCCAACCCCATTTATGACATATAACAAAGCAAATATAAAAACGGATTGAGCAAAGATGAAGCTGCCGATTGCAACGCCTTGCAGCAGTAAGCCGAGTAACATAATTTTCTTTCGCCCATATTTATCAGTCACTCTTCCAGCAATAAGTGTAAATATAATGTCCGAAAGCGGTTGTAACCCGAAAATAAGCATAGTCATCATAATATTGCCGTTTAGCATCTTATTAACGTAAATAATCATAATGATAGCTAACATGGATTCTGTTGTTCGAGTTAATAATTCACCGCACAGTCTAATGATGATTGGTTTATTGTAACGTAATAAGAGATGATTCAATATTATTTCCTCCTTTCTATATTGAAATGATAAGATGAAAGGAGAAATGGAAAAAGGGTAAAAAGAATAGGGAGTATTTTTCACCTTTTAGGGGGAATATGATGTTTATTTTAGATCAATACATTGAACTATGGGTTGCCTATGGGAAAGGGAAAAAAGAAGGAGAACAATTAGAAATAACAGTCCAAAATATATCCGAAACATTATTTTGTACAGAACGTAATAGTAAATTGATTATAAAAAAATTAGATGAGTTAAATTGGATTGCTTGGTTTCCAGGACGAGGGAGAGGGAGGCGTTCTAAAGTAATATTTCGAAAGCATCCGAAGTCATTAATTTTAGATAAGGGAAAAGAAATAACGAAAAAAGGGGATGTGAGGAGCGGAATCGAATTTGTGGAACGCTATAGCTCGCTATTTTCATCCGTACAGAGTGAATATCAGTCATGGATTGATTCAATATTTGGTCATAAAATAGAAATGACATCTGAAGGGAGAAGAGATGTCCTTCGTTTGCAAGTACAAATGAATCTAGATATCGCTTTAGATCCGGTTTACGCTACGATGCGATCGGAATGTCATATGGTTAAACATATTTTTGATACACTTGTATATGTAAATGAGGAAACAAACTCTATAGAACCAAGGCTTGCTTTTCAATGGGAATATGATGATGCTGAAAAGGTATGGACTTTTTATTTACGAAAAGGCGTTCGTCTTCATAAAGGGAAACGACTTACTGCACATCATGTCATACATTCATTAAAACGATTTATGAAAGCTGAAAACAACCCACATGCATGGATGTTACAACATGTTGAAAGTTTCCGTGCAGTGGATGAATTTGTTGTTGAAATTCAATTACATACGGAAAATAGGATGTTTTTACATATGCTAAGTGCAGAACAATGTTCTATCGTAAAGGAAGATGAAGCGGGAAACTTCATAGGTACAGGACCTTTTATATTACAAGAGAAGAATACACATTTATTTGCATTAGAAGTACATGATTTATATTATCGTGAAAGACCTTTTCTTGACCGAATTGAACTATTGAATGTAGAGCAAAATGTAAATACATATGACGTATTAGTAAAGGCACAGTATAAAGATAAAGAAAATCTTAATAAAGAACTTTCACGGCTTGAATCGAATGTGACATATGTAACGTGTAATCTTGTAAAAAAAGGGCCAATGCAAGATGAGCTGTTTCGAAAAGCGCTATACAAAATTATTCATGGTGATAAAATCGTTCAAGAACTCGGCGGAGAACGTGGAGAAGTGGCAAAGAAACTAATATTAGCAAATGAAAGTATAGTAGATATTGACGAAGATATCCAAAGTTTAATTAAAAGGAGTACGTATCATAGTGAAGTGCTACAACTATACACATTTACAGGACGAGATCACGTTGAAGATGCACAATGGATACAAAAAGAGTGTGCGAAGTACGGGATTCGTGTAGAAACCAATTTTCTTGAAATAGAAGATCTTTTAGAAATTAGTACGATACAAAAGGCTGATATGATGCATGATAGCGCAACAATTAGCGAACGAATAGAAGATAGTTTATTATATATGTTTCTTACAAAAAACAGTTTTATTCATGGGCAAAGCAGCGTGGATTTTCATAAATTATTGTCCCCTTATTTTAAACAAGAACAAGTAGAGGAAAGAGTTACACTGTTACGCGATATTGAGGACACATTGTTACGTCAAATTCATGTTATTCCTTTATATCGCAACAAACAACAAGTAACTTCTCATGAAAAAGTCCAAAATATAATGATTAATTCACAAGGGTGGATTGATTTTTATAGAATATGGTTTAAACCTTGATAGATAAAGGTTCTTATGCATTTTTTATGAGATGTATAAGAGCCTTTTTGTATGTAAAATAGGATTGTTTTACACATTGTTACGCTACTTGTGATAAAAGTCCATTTACAACGTAACAGTGTTATGTTACATTGTTATCAGGAAGGAGTGTTATACAGTTGAGTACAGATTTAATTTCAAAAAAAGATTTATTAGAACTTACTGGTATTTCATACGGACAGTTATATAGGTGGAAAAGAAAAAATTTAATACCGGAAGATTGGTTTGTACGAAAGTCTACATTCACGGGTCAGGAGACATTTTTTCCGAAAGAAAAGATTTTAGAGCGAATTGATAAAATCCAAACGATGAAAGAGGATCTATCACTTGATGAACTAGCGAATATGTTCTCACCGAGTGTGAGAGAAATTCTTTTAACAAAGGAAGACGTTTTACGTAAAGGGATTGCATCAGAACCAGTTTTACAATTTTTCATAGAACAAACGAATAAAACAGCAGAGTTTCAATTTGTAGATATTCTTTATGTGTACATGTTAGAAGAATTACTACAATCGGGAGAGATTAGTTTAGAAGAAGGAAAAATGGTCTTGCAAGTTTTAAGTGAAAATTATGAAGCAATGAAACATAAAACGTGTGACTTAATCATTGTCCGAAAGTTAGGGATTTCTACATGTTTCTTAGTTTCAAACGTGGATGACTTAATTTTTGAAAAAGGCACCAAAATCGTTTTACGCGAAGCGATTATGAAATATACCGAAGCATTAAAAACTAAATTGTTGTAGTGGAGGAGAAAGTATGCGTACAGATAATTTGATTATAAATGGTTACGGTTCATCGAATGGCGGCGAGTTTCATAAAGTGCAATTAAACGGAAAAGGAACTGTGAATGGAAATGTTGAATGTGAGCAATTTGAATGTAACGGTTACGGTGCAGTTACTGGCGATTTGAAAAGTAGCAGAGCACGAATTAGCGGATCTGGTAAAGTTGATGGCACAGTTCATGCTGAAACGATGCGAATTGATGGAAAAGCTACAATTACGCAAAATGTAAAGGCAAACAGTTTGAAAATTGCAGGAAAAGGTACGATAGGCGGAAATGTCACAGGTGAAGAATTTAAAGTCAATGGTCAAGCAACAATTGACGGTAATTGTGAAGTGGATACTTTTTCTTCAGAAGGACAATTTACAATTGGCGGATTATTAAGCGCTGATGAAATAAATATTAATATTCACGGTACATGTCGCGCGAAAGAAATTGGTGGTCAAACGATTAAAGTAAGACATAGATCAGGTACATTAAGTAGGCTATTTAAAACAGTATTTGGCTTGCAATTAGAAGCTGAACTATTAGAAGGTGACAATATTGATATTGATTATGCTCACATAAGAACGGTAAGAGGAAACAATATTACAGTAGGACCGAACTGTGAGATTGAACTCATTGAATATACAGGTGTTCTTACTGTTGATAAAAGCGCAAATGTAAAAGAAATTAAGCAGGTTTAATGGGAAGGAGAAAGTAATATGGAACATCCACATAGTCTCACAGTAAATGGTTCCGGTAATTCAGCAGGCGGAGATTATAATAAAGTGAAGATTCGCGGTGAAGGAACGATTTCTAATGATATGAGCTGTAATGAATTTAAAACGTACGGCACGAGTGATGTACGGGGAATATGAAAGTAAAAAATTATGTTGTGTATGGAGATAGTGAAGTACAAGGAACTGTAGATGCAGAATATGTAAAAGTATATGGTAATACAAAAATGCATGGTGATGCACATATTGAAAAAACAAAAGTTAGAGGTATGATAGATATTGCTGGGAAGTTTTCAGGTGATTTTGTCGATGTAAAAGGTGCTTTAAATGTGAGGGGAAATATTGAAGTAGAAGATTTATCATTAACTGGTGGTCTTGAAAGTGATGGATTACTTAATGGTGAAAATATTCAAATCTCACTTCGTTATGAAGGAAGTAAGGTAAGAGAAATTGGTGGTAAAAAAATTACGATTCGTAAAAAAGCGAGATTTCTTCCTTTTATTAGTCATGTTGGAAACCTTCAAACTTCAATTGTTGAAGGAGATGATATTTATTTAGAACATACGATTGCTGACATAGTGAGAGGAAACAACGTTACAATTGGCCCTGGGTGTGAAATTAGTGTTGTAGAATATCATACTAGTTTTAATCAAAAGGGTAATACAGTCGTAAAAGAACATAAACAAATATAAGTAGTATGAGGGAGAGCAAGGTTATGGTTGAGAAGAATAATAAGCTCGGCTTTATTGTGGCGGGCTTATTGCTAGGTATTTTAATGGCATCAATGGATAATACCATTGTCGTAACAGCGATGGGAACGATCGTTGGTGACTTAGGAGGTCTTGAAAACTTTGTATGGGTCGTTTCTGCCTATATGGTCGCAGAAATGGCAGGTATGCCGATATTCGGTAAACTATCAGATATGTATGGTAGAAAGAGATTCTTTATTTTTGGTTTAATCGTCTTTATGATTGGTTCGGCACTTTGTGGTACTGCTGAAAACATTACACAGTTAGGCATTTATCGTGCGATTCAAGGTATTGGCGGCGGGGCATTAGTACCGATTGCATTTACTATCGTGTTTGATATTTTCCCTCCTGAAAAGCGCGGGAAAATGGGTGGTTTATTCGGAGCAGTATTTGGATTGTCAAGTATTTTCGGGCCATTACTTGGCGCATATATTACAGATTATATTAGTTGGCACTGGGTATTTTACATTAACTTACCGCTTGGTATTTTAGCACTTATTTTTATTACATTCTTTTATAAAGAATCACGAGTTCATAGAAAACAAAAAATTGATTGGTTTGGCGCAATTACTTTAGTTGGTGCAGTAGTTTCTTTAATGTTTGCACTTGAACTTGGCGGACAAAAATATGATTGGGATTCTAGCTTTATTTTAAGTTTATTTGGTGGATTCGCTATTTTAATTATTGCATTTATTTTTATTGAACGAAAAGTAGAAGAGCCAATCATATCATTTGAGATGTTTAAGCAGCGCTTATTCGGAATGAGTACCATTATTGCTTTATGTTATGGTGCTGCGTTTATGTCAGCAACTGTATACATTCCGTTATTCATTCAAGGTGTATACGGAGGTACCGCAACAAACTCAGGGTTATTACTATTACCGATGATGTTAGGATCAGTTGTAACAGCGCAATTAGGTGGGTTTTTAACGACGAAGCTTAGCTATCGAAACATTATGATTATTTCTGCTGTTATTATGCTAATTGGACTATTTTTATTAAGCACATTAACGCCAGAAACAAGTCGTGTATTATTAACAGTGTATATGATTATTATTGGATTTGGAGTTGGTTTCTCATTCTCTGTACTAAGTATGGCGGCTATCCACAACTTTGGTATGGAACAGCGAGGGTCTGCGACTTCAACGAGTAACTTCATTCGTTCATTAGGCATGACGCTTGGTATTACAATCTTCGGAATGATCCAAAGAACAGGTTTTCAAGATCAATTAGAAGAAGCATTTAAAGGTATGAACGGGGGAATGAATACAAACGCTTTAGGAGATTCAAGAGCTATTTTATCAGAATCGGCAAGATCTCAAATTCCACCGCAAATATTAGATAAAATTATTGATGCTCTTTCTAGCTCAATTGTCCAAACATTTATGTGGGCATTGGTACCAGCTGGTTTAGCATTCATATTTATTTTCTTTATGGGAAATGAGCGCATGGTAATTAAAAAACAACAAAAGAATAAAAAGAGCGAAACATCAAAAGCGTAATGAAAAAGCTCCCTTCCAATTGGAAAGGAGCTTTTTCGTATGTACGGATTTAGATTAGCCTTCGATGATTTCGTATTCTTCGTCTGCTAATAATAAAATTTGTGTTTTCTTACCTTTGTTTTGAACTTCGATTACATCGTAAGCACCTAAGTCTCTTATTTTGCTTTGAGAAGCGTTAACCATAACTTCAATAGAATCAATTAAGATATCTTCTTCAATGTATGATTCAGGCAATGCCATATCTTCAGTATCTAATACACATGCGTATAGATTTTGTAAGTTTTCAGCAGTTGGATTTTGTTCTTCAACATCAATGATGTTTTTTACTGCTTCCATATTTTCTTCTTTTGCTTGGTATACTTTAATTTTAGCCATTGTTTTAATCTCCTTTATAACGTAATCGTAGAGGCTACACTTCATTATAACGTTTTTTTCATGAAAGATGAAATTGTTATATGTATTTATAGGGAAATTTAAGTGTTTTTACCCATTATAGACGTAATTTCATGATTTGTTTAATGAATAAGTAACTATATGCCTAGGTTAAAAGTATACTGTCTAAGCTCTTCTCATATTTCATCCCTATACTATATGTATTAGATAAAAACATATAGTATAGGGATGGAGTGTAATGGATTGTGAGTCAGCATGAAATTGTAATATCTTATTGCATTTAATGAGATGAAAGGTATCGTATCATATCATTCGTGCAAGAGGACAATGGGGTTATCTTTGTAGATTGCAAATCATTCATGAGTCTAATAACTGTTATCGTATAGTATTTATGATAAAGGGGTTAAAATTGAAGTTGCGACTGATCACAATTATAGAAGAAAAGGATTGGCGACTATAGTTAGTGCAGCACTAATCTTGGACTGTTTAGAAAAAGGGATATATCCAAACTGGGATGCAGCGAATACTACATCTGCAAAACTAGCTGAAAAACTAGGATATGTTTTTGATAAGGCGTATGATACTTATTTTGTGGATAATAGTTCAAATAAAAGAGCAGTTAGCCAAAGCTAACTGCTCCTCTCCAAAGGGGGAATGGAGAGATACAATCATGTTATTTACATTATTGACGGGAGATTGATTTTTAAACAATCTTCTATAAAAGTTGAGATAAAATATTTTTAATTAACCCTGAGGATCCAATTAAGAGTACTGATAAAAAAACGATTGAGAATATACTTTTTTTAGGTTTTTTAAATTCTATGTATATGTTAATAATGGCACCAATTGCAACTACAGTAAAGATAACGAGTCTTATTACATCTATCATAAATAACGCTCCTTTTAATTACTTAATTGTATTATATAGGAATTGGCCTTTCGATTAGTTTATTTGAATACGATTTAAGGTAATTTTAAACAAACTAATCATTTATACAAAAGTAAGGTTAAGAAAAAAGACAGCGTAAGAAGTAATAGTATATCTTGTAGAAGCTGATGTTGACCAAATAAATTAGGGTTATTATCTATGCGGAAAAGTATAATTAATATTTATATATACTCACTTTAGGTACTTTTACAACTTAAATAATAAAACATGCTTTTCATAATGATCCAAACACCAATTATATTTTTCTAGAATAATTGGATGAACAACTTCTTTCGGAGTATCGACCTCAGTATAGCCATATTTCTTATAAAAGTTTTTTAATTCCTCAAAAGGAAGACAATATACATTTGGAACTTGTAATTTCTTCGCAGTTTCTACTAAAAATGAAACAAGATCCCCAGCTAATTGTAGCTCTCTAAATTGAGGAAGAATATAAATTCCACCCATTTCTAAAGTATCTTCATCTATTTGGACTAATCGTCCAACACCTGCATACTCATTGTTGTATGTAATAATTGCAACTTTGTCTCTTTTTAAATCACTTCGTACAAATCCTATTGAGTCGTATTGATTATTAATCCATTCTAAATCATTAGATGTAGCCATTTGGATACTCATAGACATCCTCCTTCGGAATACTAGCACTATCTTTATTATATAAAACATAAGATGCTATATCAAAAGAACCTTGATATAGCACATTTGCAAAATTTATTAGTTGAAGTTGTAGATTTGCTGGTATTGAAATGATAATTTCAACTAAAAGAGGATAAGAACCTTGTGAATTTAGTGTAAAACTAGTTCTTGTGTTTGGTAACGCATTATTATTTAAGCGTATAGAGTTTATAGGCTTATTTTAATTGGTGTAGCTACTATATTATTGGAACTAGTAAGGAAATATAATAATCCCCAGCCTGAGTGATAAAAATCGTATTAGGATTTAGCAAAAAAAACCTCCTGAAAAAGAAAAGGGATTTAAAAATAAGAGCACTTCGAAAAGTGCCCTTCAGTAACGACTACTCATTCTAAAATGAAAGGATGCAATATATCATATGAAGTTAAGTGTATTTAATTATGGGCCTTTTATATAAAAGTTTTATTTTGTATTTTGTTCCGAATAAAAAGGCGGTTGTTTCCGCAACCACCTTTCAGTAAAATAAAGCACTTTTTATGAAATAAATTATGGATGATCCCTAAAAAAGGTTATAGGATATACTCACATTTTTATAACTAAAGTGACGAGTTCAGGTTATAAGAAAGGAACAATTATATTGTATGAAATCTATTCCAGAGTAGTCGCAAAGAAAGCTGTCTTCTTATTTGAAGGCAGCTTTCTTTTATTAGAAAAAGAAGTAGAAGTAAAATAAAAGATTAAGTTACTTGTCCAAACAAATCTTTAAAAAATACATAAAATGCTAATAGTTAGTCAATATTTTAATATTGCTAACTTTTAAGACTAAAAGGGGTGATTTTATGTGTGAATGTGAAGTTTGTAGAAGAAAGAAAAACCGAGATCCATTAAATCGGGATTGTGAGCCGAAAAAACGAGCTCCTAAGCTAAAAAAAGAGGATTGTGAACCAAAAAAAGAGGATTGTGAACCAAAAAAAGAGGATTGTGAACCAAAAAAAGAGGATTGTGAGCCAAAAAAAGAGGATTGTGAGCCAAAAAAAGAAGATTGTGAATCATTAAATTATTATTCGTTTAGTAAAAATACAAATTTTTTAGAGGAAGCTGTAATCAACGATTGTAAAATACCCAATAACAACGGTTTTAAATTCCCCAAAAATAACAGATAATCGTTTCGAAAC
>NZ_JAQFUL010000029.1:0-56801 GCF_027716265.1 Bacillus cereus group sp. Bc031 | reverse complement strand
TCCATTGAATTTGCATACTTAGTATGCGAATTCAGGAGGTGTTTTTTTCATGTGCCACTATTCGGGTTCACTTCAAATGAGTGATGGGCTTTTTTTATATAATCAGTATTATCTTTTCAACTGCTTCAAATGTTTGAGTTGTGTAACAATCATAATGCTAATAACAACGAGTAAAAACCATGAGCTGATTTTACTTAAGTGAACGAGATTCCAAGCTTCCCGTTGGTTTGGATATTGCCATGCACCGAAAAATGTTGCGATGTTTTCTGCAATCCAAATAAAGAATCCGATAAGAAAAAAGGAGAGAACGAGCGGCATTTTATATGTAACGCCTCGTAATGAAAATTCCACAAATGTTCGAAAGAAAACGATGAATAGAAGTAACGTTAAGAACCATCTAAAATCGTATAGAAAATGATGTGTGAAAAAATTGAAGTAAATCATTGCTCCTAGAGGTATTACAAAAATAGCTTTCGGCCAATGATACATTTGTAAATGTAGTCTTCTCCACGCTTGGCATATGTAACTTGCAACACTTGCATACATAAAGCCGCTGTAAAGTGGAACTCCAAAAACCTTTGAATATGCCTCTTCCGGATAACTCCATGAACCGAAATGAACTTTATATATTTCTAGTAAAAGGCCGATGAGGTGGAAGACAGTAATTACTTTTAATTCGTCTTTCGTCTCAAGGCCAGTCTTATACATAACCCACTGCATAAGAAGGCATACGATGAGTATGAAATCGTAGCGGTATAACCCTGGGATCGAAACGATTTTTGAAAGGGCTAGTGTTAAGAAAATAACGACTGGGAATAAGCAGGATAATGCTTGCTCGTAAGTAAAATGTAGTAGTTGTTTTATATAGAACATTATGTCTCCTTTATTTTTTGTTAGAAAACTCAAAATAATGACTAAGTATACTACAATTTAAAAAATAAACCAGTAGTCTATTTTGCATGTATTTGTAAGTTTTACAGGGGAATTGTAATAAGTATTTTAATATGTAACAAAGCAAAAAATAGTTTGCTATTTAAAAAAAGTGGGGATATAATATCTAAATGAAAATGATAATTATTATCAATATTAATTATAAATAAAAAATAATTATAAAAAACAACTGAATATAAAGGATGAAATGAAACATGTTACATAAGTCTACTATACGTGCTGGCAATAACCGCTGGATACATATTAAGTTCATATGTTTCATGAGCTTAACAATTGTATGTTTAATTGGCTCTATATTTTTAGCTGTTGCATTTGGTGCAAAGGATATCCATTTGCAAACCGTATGGACAGCGGTTTTTGATTATAACCCGAAATTAACGCAGCACCAAATTATTTATGAATTAAGGCTCCCCAGGGTAATTGGTGCAGCAATTGTAGGAGCTGCTTTTGCAGTGGCTGGCGCTGTTATGCAAGGAGTAACACGAAATCCTTTAGCGGATGCAGGTGTGCTTGGCATAAATGCAGGTGCGATGTTTGTAGTAGCACTTAGTTTTGCCTTTTTCCCGCATATGCCGTATTCCTATTTAATGATTGTCTCCTTTATTGGAGCGGTCTTAAGTACAGTGCTCATTTTTATTATTGGATCAGCAACATCAGGCGGATTAACACCGATGAGATTAACGATCGCTGGGGCAGTTATGGCTGCGCTTTTACATTCGTTAAGTTCAGGTGTCGCGATTTATTATGACTTAAGTCAAGATTTAGCTTTTTGGTACGCTGGTGGTGTTGCAGGGGTTAAGTGGGAACACTTGAAATTTTTGGTTCCTATTATTCTCATAACCATTGTTTTTGCGACAATTTTAGGGCGGTCTATTTCACTCATATCAATGGGTGATGATGTCGCTACGAATTTAGGAGTAAAAACGAACCGAACGAGAATACTAGGGATGATTATAGTAGTCATTCTTGCAGGTGTATCTGTTTCAGCTGTTGGCTCTATTGGATTTGTAGGACTAGTTATCCCGCATATTGCTAGAAAATTAGTTGGTGTTAATTATCGACTCATTATTCCTATGTCAGCATTTTTAGGAGCCATGTTATTAGTTGTAGCTGACTTAGGGGCAAGAACAGTAAATCCTCCTAAAGAACTTGCAATAGGAATTATGGTGGCTCTTGTTGGAGTTCCGTTCTTCCTCTATATAGCACGTAAAGTTGGGAGGGAGTTGTAAGTGAAGAAGATTTTAAACACAGATAAAACGAGAGCCGTTACTGTAACTACAATATTCGGTTGTATTGGTATCTTAAATACGGGGACACTTAGCATTGCACCGCTCAAAGTAATTCAAACGCTTTTCGGTCATGGTGATTTTGAGAGTGCAACCGTGCTATACGATTATCGTATGCCAAGAATTATAATCACAATGTTAGCTGGTATTGGCCTTGGGATTTCCGGTGCGATTTTGCAAGGGTTATCAAGGAATGCGTTGGCCGATCCTGGTATTCTTGGATTGCATTCAGGTGCATCTTTCGGGCTAATTATATTCGTTACTTTCTTTCACTCTATTAATGAGAATGCATCGATATTAATACCGTTATTTACATTTGGCGGAGGAGTATTAGCTGCATTTCTTATTATTTTACTTGCGAGTGATCGGTCAAAAGGCTTACTTCCCATTAGACTTATTCTCGTTGGTATTGCGGTTTCAGCTGGCTTTAGTGCAATTTCGTTATTTTTCTCTCTCAAGTTAAATGATGAGACATATACATTCGCTTCTAGATGGCTAGTTGGTAACGTGTGGGGGAGGGATTGGATTCATGTCCTAGCATTATTACCTTGGATTTTCATACTAACCCCGTATGCATGGCTAAAATCTAAAACGTTAAATGCATTGTCACTAGGTGATAGTGTAGCAGCAGGACTAGGTGTTTCTGTTCAAAAAGAACGGTTACTACTTTTAGCTACAGCGGTTGGATTATCTTGCGGGAGTGTAGCGATGGCAGGAGGGATTGGTTTTATCGGTTTAGTTGCTCCGCATATCGCAAGGAAGTTAGTAGGTACTACATATCAACACTTCCTTCCTTTAGCTGGCATTATCGGAATGATTATTTTAGTGCTAGCAGATACGATAGGTCGTTCTATATTTGAGCCAAACTCTATTCCAGCTGGTGTAGTAGTGGCAGCTTTAGGAGCGCCGTATTTTCTATATTTACTTACAAAAACAAAATAAATACTTTAAAGAGGAGAACATATGAAAAAAAACTTACTATTTTATTTAGCATCATGTGTATTTTAGTATTAGCAGCATGTGGTCAAACGAAAGCTAATGAAGAGGAAACGAAAAAAACAGAAAAAAGTAATGACCCAAAAATTGCTTCAATGTCTATTCATTTAACAAATGATTTACTTGCATTAGGAATTACACCAGTAGGTTCTGTAATTGGTGGAGATTTAAAAGATTTCTTACCACACGCAAAAGAACAACTGAAAGATACGAAGAAATTGGGTGTTGTAACTGATCCGAATATGGAAGCATTACTTCAATTAAAGCCTACTGACATTTATGTGGATGAAAAATACGCGGGTAAAGATGTAGCGAAATACGAAAAAATTACAAAAACGCATACTTTCAATTTAGATGAAGGTACGTGGAGAGACCATTTAAAACAAGTTGGTAAACTTGTAAACCGTGAGAAAGAAGCGGATCAATATATTCAAGATTACGAAGAGCAATCAAAACGAGTAAAAGGTTTAATAGATAAAGAGCTAGGTAATAACGAAAAAGTAATGGCAATTCGCGTTACTGCAAAAGAATTACGTGTATTTAGTACGAAAAGACCGATGGGACCAATTTTATTCCAAGACTTAGGATTACAACCTGCAAATGGTGTAGAGAAAATCGATGGAAACCGTCCTTTCGAAGTCATTTCACAAGAAGTATTACCTGACTTTGATGCAGATGCTATTTTCGTTGTTGTAAACAGAGACGATAAAGCAAAAGCTGCATTTAAACAACTTCAAGAAACACCAATCTGGAAAGACTTAAAAGCAGTTAAAGGCAAGCACGTATACATTATCAATGACCAACCGTGGCTTGACTATTCTGCTTTAGGAAACAAAATGGCAATGGATGAAGCGGAGAAAATGTTTACGAAATAATATCGATTCGTCGTTAGGAAGATCCTCTAAATTTAGAGGGTCTTTTTTTATTGTTAGAATAAATGAAAAATTATACAATGAATTTAATTTAACGTAGAGGAGATGTGCCAATGTCAGCGCTTATTGTAAGTATCCCGTTTATGAAACAGTTTATGAAACGAGGGGGTAAATAGGCTCGAATAATTATCCCTGTTATTTAATAAAGGGGGAGTTTGAAATGATGATGAATCTTTTTCAAAATAAAACGATTAAATTATCAGCTATTAGAGAAGCTGATACTGCAGTAATGGCAATGTGGCAAGAAGATAGTGAGTATTTAAGAAATGTCGATACAGATGTAGCGTTTCCGCAATCGTTACAAGAAATAGCAAGTGATGGGCTATTAAAGGGACGGAGATCGAATAGTGTATCTTTGATGTTGAGGACAGTTCAAGATGATCGTTTAATTGGTTTTGTTGCAATTCATGGCATAGAGTGGAATAACAGAACAGGGTTATTAGCAATTGGTATAGGAGCTGCAAATGATAGAGGTAAGGGATATGGAAGAGAAGCAATCCATCTTATTTTAAAGTATGCTTTTTATGAATTGAATTTACACCGTGTCGGTCTGGATGTTATTTCTTATAACAAAGCTGCTATTGAGTTGTATAAAAAGATGGGTTTTCAAATGGAAGGCTGTATGAGAGAAGCAGTGCAAAGAGATGGGAAGTGTTTTGATCGCATGATTATGGGGATATTGCGGGATGAATGGATAGAGCTACAAGGTTAGAAAGTATATTCGAAATTATATATGTAGTATGCAGGAGATATAATGAGAATTGGCGAAAATTTACAGTGTACGGATTGAATTTATAAGGAGTCATGCAAAATGAATTTAGAAAAAGCAAAACCAGTAAATGAAGAGGTCGCTGAATTAAAAGAGTTAATTAAAGAATTGCACGGAAGTGTACATCAATTGCAAAGCGAAGTGCAGCAACTAAGGCACGAAAGACCGGTTGTTGAAGTGAGGAAAGGTGTCCAATTATCGCCAGCAATCGTTGGACAAATTGGTGGTATGATTTTAGGTGGTTTAGCAATTATCGGTATATTTTGGTGAACGAAAAAAGGTATGCAGTTTAGCGCTGCATACCTTTTTTCGTTGTCGTTATTTGTCGGTAAGTCGATATTCTCTGTCGAATCGTCGATATACTTAGAAAATCGTTGATATATTTTAAAAATCGTCGATATAATTTCATGCAATCCAACTTTTACATTAAATAACGTAAATATATATAAGCATGTGATAATAGTAATGCAATGATTGTTAACGGCAAACCAATTTTTAAGAAGTCCATATAAGAGAAAGCATGTCCTTCACGTTTAGCAATACCAGCAACGACTACGTTTGCTGATGCTCCGATTAACGTTCCGTTTCCTCCTAAGCAAGCTCCAAGTGATAATGCCCACCATAGTACTTCGATTTGCGGAGAATCAACAGATAGTCCGAGTCCTGTAGCTAAGTCTTGAATAAGTGGTATCATCGTTGCGACAAATGGGATATTGTCAATTGTCGCAGATGCGATACCTGATACCCATAAAATAAGTATCGCAGCGAAACCGATATCGCCATTTGTGACGCCGATTACTTCTTTTGCGAGTGAAGAAATAAGTCCGATATCAATTAAACCACCAACGAGAACGAATAGTCCGGCGAAGAAGAAAATAGTTACCCATTCAACGTGGGTAAATACATCTTCAATATCATGTTCTTTCACACCGATTAACATAAGAAGTGTAGCGCCTGTCATCGCGATAACTGCAGCATCTACATGAATAATCGAATGAAGTACAAATCCTAAAATAGTTAGTCCTAAAATCGAAATGGATTTTAAAAGGAGGCTTTGATCTTTAATATAATCTTTTTCATTTAATGCCATTAGTTTTTCGATTTGTTCAGGTGTTGTTTTTAGTTTGTTACGGTACATGAAGTAAATAATGCCAAGTGTCACAATAGAAATAATAATTACGATTGGAGCTAAGTTAAGTAAAAAGGCGTTAAAGTCTAAATGCTTGTTTGTTGATCCAATCATAATATTAGGTGGATCACCGATTAATGTTGCTGTTCCACCTATATTTGAAAATAGTACTTCTGAAAGTAAATAAGGAATAGGATTAACTTTTAAAATACGTGTAATGGATAATGTAACAGGAACGATTAATAAAACGGTCGTTACGTTGTCCAAAAATGCTGATCCGACAGCGGTTAATAGGGATAGCAGTAATAAAATACGGATTGGTTTTCCGCCAGCTGCCTTCGCTGCTTTAATGGCCACAAATTCAAAGACGCCTGATTGACTCGTAATATGTACGAGAATCATCATCCCAATTAAAAGGGTGATTGTTTCCCATTGAATATGTGATGTGAAAGCGGTATGTAAATCTACAATTCCAAAAATAATCATAATAGCAGCACCGAATAGTGCAATTACAGCACGATTCAATTTCTCAGAAATAATAAATCCGTACGTGACTAAAAATACGGCAATTGCAAAATAATATTGCCAATTTGCTACTTCATGTGCTGATTGTTCCAATCATGTCACCTTCTTTAAAGTATGTATTCAATTGTAAACATGCATCCTTCTGCATAATTTATATTGTAGCAAATTCAAAAAAGAAAGAAAACTATTTAACAAAGTGAAGGAAAAAATGTGTTTTTTACATATGATATAAAAAAATAAAGAAACACAGTGCAAATTATTAGGAAAAGTGAGAGTTGTCCTCTAATATAGAGATAGCAATTTACATTATTTTTGCGTAAAATGGTTTAAAGAGGTGAATTCCGATGGAAATAGTAAAAGATAGTTCTCTTATTCAAAATGAAATTGAACGTTTTGTAAATAAAGATGTATATATTCATTTAGAAACGACGAATGGAGCGTACGCGTCACACTTTAATGAAAAGATGATGACAGTTGGAGCATTCATTCGAAATGCAATTATTCGCTTTGAGCGCGGGAAAATAACTGGAACAAACCCATACCGAGTTGGTCTAAAGATGGATCATGGCTGGGTATATGCAGAAGGTATTACGCACTGGGAAGTAGACGATAAAGAGCGTTTATTACTAGCAGGGCACGATAATCAAGGCCGCTTAGCAGTTGCACTTGAGTTAAGCTTAACGCCATTTAAGTAAGAAGGAGGGAAACTTATGGAGAGACATGTACTTGTTGTATTTCCGCATCCAGATGATGAAGCATTTGCGGCGGGAGGAACAATTCGCTTATTAACAGATCAAGGAGTACCTGTAACGTATGCGTGCGGTACGCTAGGACAAATGGGACGTAACATGGGTAAGAACGTATTTGCTAACCGTGAAACGATTCCGAATATCCGTGAAAAAGAATTAAAAGATGCATGTGAAGCGATGGGAATCAAAGATTTAAGAATGCTTGGTTTCCATGATAAAACGTTAGAATTTGAAGATATTGATTTCGTTGCAGACAAAATTGAAGCGATTATTCAAGAAGTAAATCCATCTCGAATTATTACATTTTATCCAGAGCACGGCGTACATCCAGATCATGATGCATTTGGCCGCGCTGTCGTTCGCGCCGTATCACGTATGTCAAAAGAAGAACGTCCAGTTATTCATGCGGTTGCGATTACGAAAAACCGCGAAACTGTACTAGGTGAGCCGGATGTTGTAAATAATATTAGTGAAGTATTCGAACATAAATTAGCTGCATTAGGTGCGCACCGTTCGCAAACAGAAGCGATGCTAGAAGAAACACACGTGAAAATCAAAAATAAAGATGCAGCAACATTAAAATGGCTGCAACTTGAACAATTTTGGACTTATAAATGGGAGTAGGCTAGAAGGGTATCTTCTAGTAGCTCTTACATAGAAAAAGCACCGTCACTTGTGACGGTGCTTTTTTGTGCTATTAACAACATTAGCATCATCCCTTGTTCAAGATAGGAGAGCTTTAGCTACTTCCTTATTAGAATGAGGATGTTATAAGAAAGTTATTTGCTTTTATCGTTGTTCGAGATTAAAAAGGTGAATAAATATTGGTATATAATATTTTTTTGTTGAAAAAACAATTAATAATTATTATATATCAAATTGAAAGTTAGTAAGAGAGGTGCTTTGTATGAAATATAAAATGAATGTTATGTACTAAAAAGAAATCGATGGAAATTGGGAATGTTATATATTTTAATAGCAAAAAAAGAAAAGGGAGTTAGAGCACGATTCATAAAACAGTAAAGAAAGTTATCTTAATTGCAGGTGGTTTGTATATTACATATTTAGTAGGTGTAGTCATATTAGCGGAATCTATACCATATCCTACATCATCTCAACAACTTAACGAAGCTGAGAAAGTAGTTGAATGCTATGTAGGTGAAAGTAATGGAGTGAAAATGATAAATACATCTAGCAACTTCACGGCTGAGATGTTCGATCGTATAATTCATATTGAAGGAAATTCAAAAGAGAATTCGGAACAAGTACTTCGAATGGATTTAGATCAAGTTTCTAATGAAAGTGAAAAGATAACCGGAAAATCGATAAATAAAATTTGTAAATCAAATAATGGAGGAAAGAAATTTACGTGTGCTGATGCTGAATAGCTAAAGAGAGGGATGTGTAGCGTTGCGTTGATAACTACTATTCAAGTTAAATAGGAAAAAGCCTCGCAGGGGGCGAGGCTTTAAACAGGGTATTAAAATTTATAGATTCATTAAGAATAGCTTCTTTTGAATAAACTAATTTTAGCATGATAACTCATATATATGTGTTACGAATTTATGAACAAAAAATCAATGATAAGAATATAGAAAAGATAATAATTTATTTAGAATCTATGTCATTACATAAAGTTCAAGTGGAGAAGAGAGTATACTTTTTGTATGGTGTAATAAAGATATAGCCCGCCTACAGAAATAGGCAGGCTATTTTTTATAAAGAAAAGACAACTTAAGGCTAGAGCCCTTGTTAAGAAATAGGGTGAAAACAAGATTTTTTAACGAGAGATAAGGTCGTTCAACAGATAAAGATATCGTATTTGAAACACGTGATTATTCGTGGGTTAAGTTATATTTTTGATAAAAAATCTTTAAAAAGCATTACAATTCCTAGAAGAGATAAGACTTCAATCGAAAACCAAAATACACTTTTTTGAGGTTTTTTAAATTCCATTATTATGGAGAAAAATAAAAAGATAGCAATGAGAAAAAAAATTAAGAGACGAAGTATATCAAACATCAATAGCACTCCTAATAGTTAATTTGTTTCACTATATAGTTATTTCCAATATTACAGAACTTAAGAAGCGACTAATTAATATTAAAGCAAAAAGTTCTCAGAATCCATGAATTAAAAATGAAAAAATTTGAGCCACTGAAAACAGGGGGATTATATATTAATTAGTTTAGCGATTGAAAGAGTAATTTTTTAATCTTGTAAATGTCTGGTTAGTTCAACTAAACAATTAGTGGGGGATAGATACCCCTCTTAATGATTAGAATTTCATTTTATTTGTTTTCTTTTTTATATAAAGTCTTAGAACTGGAATTTAGTAATGGTTTATAAGAAACATATATTTTGAATTGTTTAATAGAATAATATATATTTATATAGATTTAATGATTTTAATTTATTAAAAATGGGGAAATCGATATGAAGGTTAAATTTGCTGTAATAAAAGATGAAAACTTTGACTGTAGTTTATTAAAAACAAAATTACTGAAAACTTTTAAAGAAGTAGATTGTGAAGCAGATATTGTAAAGGTTGAGGATGGAATTTTTGAAAACAATGGTATACAAACGCATTTATTAGAAATAACCATTCATGTTACTGGAAAAAATATTGGGTATAGGTCTGTTTCCGCCAGTATATTTATTGTTCTAGAGAGTTTATCAATGGAACTATTTCGTATTACTATTAGTATACATTAAGCAGCTAACAAAGTAGACTCTTCATAAAATCATACTGACTATATTGAGTTAGTAAACATGAAAATGGTGATGAAAACAATAGAAATTATCTTAGGTGCTCTCATATGCTGGAGAGCACCTTGTTTGCTGTTACATAAACAAGGGATTCCTTTTCTATATTTAATTTATCCTAACGCTAATTTAAATATAGAAGAATGGAAACATAATTAGATTGTACAAATAATTTGGTGCGCACATATACGGAATGTATTCACCGGTAAGAGGGTTGTCTCATAATATATATATAGATTTTTCTATTAAGATGAACAGAGGGTGTGAATATATGGAAGATGTTTACGCTAAAATTGACAGTCTCAAGGCGGAGCAAAAAGAAATGATGAGAGACATTCGAAATTTAGAAACGCGTACCACTATTAATGAGAAAGACATAGCAACAATCAATAAGCAATTAGAAAAAATAAGTACAAATACGACTTGGATTTTGCGAATTATTATTAGTGCGATAATAATGTCAGTTTTAGGATTGATATTAAAAGGAATGATTTAAAAGAAAGAGGGGAGCTCCCTCTTTCTTTTAAATAAATAAGAAACTATAAATTTTCCGTTTCCTTTTCATCTGCATACTTATCCTCTAAGGAAATTAATAGAGGGATTGATATAGTTACAAGAATGATTAAAGTGGTGATAAAAGATTTAGAAAGAGAAAAAGAACCTTCAATTAAAGGTAATAAAAACTTGAACGAAAGTATACTTGTTAGTAAGGAAATTACTAACAAGCTAAAAAGTAATATATTTTTATTCTTTATAGATGCCTCTATAAAGTCTTTAATACAGGCTATTACGACAAATATAGTTAATATGATCAGAGAAATAAAATAATGTGTTACATTTGTCATACTAATAGTAGGATCGTCTATGATATAAGCAAGTAACTTAGATACTAACATGCCTCCAAACAATAAAATAATAAAAGCGAGTAATCCTTCCGATATATAAGTGCTGAAATTATCTTTCTTGTTAAAAAGCTTATAGTTCAGAGTAGATTGGGTTATTTGAATTAGGAATAGGCTAATAATCCATACATAATATACAATTGGTAATTCTCCTGAGAATAGAGAGATTAGGAAGTTTAATAGTGTCCTTAAAATTTCAATCATTACGAAAGTCCTCCTGTTTGTAAGCTTGGCGAAATTAGAAATATGCTAGTCTATCGTTTAATAATTAGATCTAATTATTCAAACTATTTCTAATTATTCCATAAAAAGGTTGTTGATTCAAGGTATCTCTTTAATAAATCTGCCAAGGCCGAGTACTAGAAAAAGAAACACAATATGTAATATAATTGAAAAAGTATATTTAAAAATCGATGTTAATATTACCCTCCTATAAGTATTAACATACGTAATTGAGGTGTTTTCTTTGTTGTTTTATGAGCGAATTTCTATCATGGCCCCTCCTGTTCCGTAGCTAAAGAAAGTCTTTTTATTTCTGAGATTTTCAAAGTTATAGGAGGGTATGAAAAATGAAAAAAGTCTCAGTACCATCACTGTTGTTAATGATTATACTTGTCGCATTTCCGCAAATTAGTGAAACGATTTACACACCGTCTTTACCGGACATTTCAAAGGCGTTACATGTAAGTAATAATGAGGTACAGTTAACACTTAGTATGTATTTTGCTGGATTTGCTTTAGGTGTATTTTTTATTGGATGGTTATCAGATATAATTGGCCGTCGCCCGGCAATGTTACTTGGAATTGTCGTATATGGCGTTGGGAGTTTCTTATGCTTTATTACAAATTCCATTGAAGTTTTATTAGTAAGTCGTTTTATTCAAGCGTTTGGAGCAAGTGCAGGATCAGTTGTGACACAAACGATTCTACGTGAAAGTGTAGAGGGGCATAAGCGCCACGTTATGTTTGCTCAAATTTCGGCAGTTATTGCTTTTACACCAGCGATAGGACCGTTAATTGGTGGCTTTCTTGATCAAATGTTTCGATTTAAAATAGTATTTTTAAGTTTAGTAGTTATGAGTATCGGTATTTTTCTGTATACATTTGTTTCTCTTCCAGAAACAAAAACGGACTCGGTAACGAATAAAATAAATGTGTTTGCAGTTTTAAAGAAGTTAATTACAAATCCGAAAGTAGTAACGTATGGGCTATTAATTGGAGGAGCAAATGGTGTTTTATTTAGCTATTATGCAGAAGCACCGTTTATCTTTATTGAATACTTTCAATTATCGCCTAGTATGTATGGATTTTTAGGAATTGTTGTAGCGTCTGCTTCTATTGTTGGAGCGAAAGTTTCGAAACGTTTACTTGCTACTTATAAACCAGAGAAAATTATATATATCGGTTGTCTCGTAATGACAGGAGGAGCTATCCTTTTATCTGTTATTACGTTTGTTGGACCAAATCCGAATGCAATATATATGGTTGTATTTTTAGTAGCGATGTTTATATTGCTATTAGGAATCGGAGTAGCGCTACCTAACTGTTTAAGTTTAGCATTAGTAGATTTTCAAGATGTTATTGGTACAGCAGGTGCATTGTTTAGCTTAGGGTACTATGTAATTGTAACGATGACAATTTGGGGAATGAGTCAGCTGCATACGGGCTCGTTACTAGTGATGCCACTTTATTTTCTAGCTATAGTCGTTATCATGACAGTGTTTACTAAAGTGTTTATTTTAGGTAAACAAACTTCAAAAACGATTTAAATATGTAATGGTAAAAGGGTCTCATTAAAAATGAGACTCTTTTATATTTTATCCCGCTGTTTTGAAGCAGTAAGATTCCTGCCTCAAAATTAGATTAAAAAAGTTAGTAGTTTATTAATATATTAAATTTCTGGTTGGTATATGAATTGGACGCGTGGGAAATTACGTTATCAACTATAACGATTGAAGTACATGAGATGTGAAACCGAGGAAAAAATGCTCTCCTCGGTTATTTATATTGTAATAATATACATACCGGAATCATATTGAATAGATGTATTTTATTGTTAATTCAGTTAAAATTTAAACGTAATCATGCATATTAATTTATTGAAAAAATAATTGAATTTTTCAGATTAATGAATTAATATAAGGTAAGTAATTTTAAGATTTATAGAATATTGGAAGATGAAAGGTTTTGAGAATTTTATTAGGAGCACAAAACGATTTTAGGATAGCTTTAAAGCTAGTGTAAAATGACGTTTGCTTCATCATTTTCAGGGCCGAAAGGAATTAGGGGAAAGCATCTTGTTTTAAAATGCGGCTATGAATCATCTAAGAGGGGGAAGTGAAGTGGCAAACAAAGAATTGAAAAGAGGTTTAGAAGCACGTCATATTCAAATGATTGCTTTAGGCGGAACAATTGGTGTTGGTTTGTTTATGGGTTCAGCCAGCACGATTAAATGGACAGGTCCGTCAGTTATGCTTGCGTATGCAATTGCAGGTATTTTTATCTTCTTCATCATGCGTGCCATGGGAGAAATGTTGTATATGGAGCCAAGTACAGGATCATTTGCAACGTTCGGTCATAAGTATATTCACCCGTTAGCTGGTTATATGACAGCGTGGAGTAACTGGTTCCAGTGGGTTATCGTTGGGATGTCAGAGATTATCGCGGTTGGAGCGTATATGCAATATTGGTTCCCAGATTTACCAGCTTGGATACCAGGTGTAATCGCAATGGTTATTCTTGGCGCAGCTAACTTAATTTCTGTTAAGTCATTTGGTGAATTTGAATTTTGGTTTGCGATGATTAAAATTGTTACAATTCTATTAATGATTATTGCGGGATTTGGACTTATTTTCTTTGGAATTGGTAACGGCGGAGAAGCGATTGGTATATCGAATCTTTGGTCAAATGGCGGTTTCTTTACAGGTGGTTTTTCTGGATTCTTCTTTGCATTATCACTTGTAGTTGGAGCGTATCAAGGTGTGGAATTAATCGGTATTACTGCTGGTGAAGCGAAGGATCCGAAGAAGACACTTACAAGAGCGATTCAAAGTACAATTTGGCGTATTTTAATTTTCTACATCGGTGCGATTTTCGTTATTGTAACTGTGTATCCGTGGGATCAATTAAGTACAATTGGAAGTCCATTCGTAGCAACTTTTGCGAAAGTTGGTATTACGGCTGCTGCGGGATTAATTAACTTTGTTGTTATTACAGCAGCAATGTCTGGTTGTAATAGTGGTATTTATAGTGCTGGTCGTATGCTATATACGTTAGGTGTAAATGGACAAGCACCGAAATATTTCACGAAACTTTCTGGAAATGGTGTACCTTTATTCGGTACAGTTGGCGTAATTATCGGTTTAGCGGTCGGTGTAGTTCTAAGTTATATTGCACCAAAAAACTTATTCGTATATGTATATAGTGCGAGTGTACTTCCTGGTATGGTACCATGGTTTGTCATTTTAATTAGCCAAATTAATTTTAGAAAAGAAAAGGGAGCAGAGATGAAAGATCATCCGTTCAAAATGCCGTTTGCTCCTGTTACAAACTATTTAACAATTGCCTTTTTAATTATGGTATTAATCGGAATGTGGTTTAACGATGATACGCGCATTTCACTAGTTGTAGGTATTATTTTCTTAGCTATCGTTACAATTAGTTTCTATGCTTTCGGAATAGGGAAGCGAACTCCGTTAGACGTTCAAAATGATCAAGAGATTTCAAGTAAATAAAGATAGTAAAAAGTCCGATTTCTTATTTGGAAATCGGACTTTTTGTTATTAAAACTTTTCTAAAACGATCTTCCCAATTGTACTTCCGCTTTCAAGCAGGGCATGTGCTTTTTTTACATTTTGAGCGTTAATTGGTGTGAATGTTTCATTTAAAGTAGTCTTTAAAATGCCTTCATCTAGTAGTTCGCTTACTTTATTTAATAGTTCGTGTTGCGTAATCATGTCTCCAGTTTCATACATCGCTTTTGTAAACATAAATTCCCAAACGAGTGTAGCACTTTTACTTTTTAAAATACCCATTTCAAGAGGGTGCTCATTTTCTACGATAGAGCAAATTTTTCCTTGTGGTTTAATGAGGTCACATATTGCTTGCCAATGTTGATCTGTATTGTTTAAACAGAAAATATAATCTACATCTTTTAGCCCAAACTCTAATATTTGTTCTTGTAAAGGTTGGTGATGGTTAATGATATAATCGGCACCGAATTTTTCAACCCAGTGTATCGTTTCATTGCGGGATGCAGTTGTGATAACATTTAGTCCGGCCCATTTTGCAAGTTGAATGGCAATTGAACCTACACCACCAGCACCGCCTATAATTAAAATGTTTTTAAAGGAGTTCGTATCTTTCTTATTATAATCAATACCTAAACGTTCGAATAAACCTTCCCAAGCTGTAATAGCTGTTAACGGAAGTGCTGCAGATTCAGCATCACTTAACGTTCTTGGTTTTTTACCAACAATTCTTTCATCAACGAGGTGATATTCACTATAGGTACCTTGTCTCGTAATACTTCCAGCGTAAAACACTTCGTCGCCTTCTTTAAATAACGTACAACTTTCGCCAGTTTGTACAACAACACCACTCGCATCCCAGCCAAGTATTTTCGCTACTTCTTCTTTTTTATCTTTCGGAGATCGAACTTTTGTATCAACTGGATTAACGGAAATAGCGTTAATTTTAACGAGTATATCTCTCCCTGTAGCAACAGGTTTTTCAACTTCCATATCAATTAAACTGTTTTCTTCTTCAATAGGTAAGTATTCATGTAAACCAATTGCTTTCATTTGTATTCCCTCCATTAAAGTAAGAGTCATTTACTCTTTTATTATAGTAGGTGGAGTGTCATTATGTAAAAAAGTTAAGTCTCTTCTATTTTGTAAAAGGCCTGTTTCAGCATCATGTAGTACCGTGTAACTGGAGAGGATCCGCCATCGTTTTGATTTTATAGGCGTTGGATGAAAGTTATACTTATTTTTCCAGTGTACCTTGCAATGAACAATACCGAGTGTTATATTATACTTGTGGTTACTTATTATAAAACAGTACTGAACAATAAATAGTAGTGAACATCAATTAGAATAGGGTGAATGAATATTGAATGTACAATTTAAAAAAGGAGTTTTAGAACTTTGTGTTCTTGTCTTACTTGATAAGCAAGACCGTTATGGGTATGAATTAGTTCGAAGTATTTCCAATCGAATTGAAATATCAGAAGGGTCTGTTTACCCTCTACTGCGTAGATTAACTAAAGAAGAATATTTTACAACGTATTTACAGGAGTCTTCAGAAGGTCCTTCAAGGAAGTATTATACGCTGACGGATAAAGGTAGAACGTATTTGTACCAACTTTTGAGGGAATGGAATGAGTTCTCACAAGGTGTCAATCAATTAATAAAAGAAGGTGTAAGTAATGACGAAAAATGAATTTTTACAACAATTAAATGCATCTCTAAAAAGATTATCTGAAAAAGAGCGTGCAGATATTTTAAAAGATTATGAAGAACATTTTACTTTCGGATTAGAGGAAGGGAAAAGGGAAGAAGAAATTGTAGCTTCATTAGGTTCTCCAGCTCAAATCGCCAAAGAGTTATTAGCAGATTATCATATTGAGAAAGTAACAACAAGTGCAACAACAGGAAATGTTTTTCGTGCAATTTGGGCAGTAATTGGATTAGGTTTTTTCAATTTGTTAATCGTACTTGCACCTGCAATTACATTAGCGGCATTGATTTTTTCAGGTTGGGTTCTAGGTATCTCATTTTTAGGTGCACCATTACTTGTTTTAGTTGATACGATTATACATCCAAATACATTCTTGTTATTTAATCTTTTCGTTTCTTTAGCACTTTGTGGACTTGGATATTTCATTGTTATTGCTATGTTATTTTTAACGAAGTTAGCAACGAAAGGATTTGTTCGTTATTTAAAGTTCAATATAGCACTAGTAAAAGGTGGTTTGAAGCATGATAAATAAGAAGAGTTTCTCAATCATTGCAGGTATTATTTTCATTATTGGTATTATCGGAAGTTTATTCACTTATCGTTCAATTGCTGGGGTACCAATTTCAGAAAAAAAGGTCATTAATAATAATGTGTCAAGCGTCATTATCGATACGAATAATGTTCGTGTTAACATCAACCCTACAACAGGTAGTAACGTGAAAGTAAAATTAGATGGTGAGGTTAATCCAAACGTAAAAAGAACATTAGCTACGGATGAGAAAGATTCAACGCTTCTTATTTCTTATAAAGAAAAACAACAGAGTTGGTTCAACTTTAATATTTCGGAAGTGTTGGCACCATTAACATTAAATGTGTATCTACCTGAAAAACAATATGAATCATTAAAAGTTTCCAATAATAATGGCTATGTTTTTGCTAAAAAACTAAACGCAACAAATTTTAATATCAATACAAGCAATGGACGTGTTGAATTAAGAGAAATCAATTCGCCAAAAATTATCGCGGAAACAAACAATGGAATTATGGATTTCAAAGATGTATTGGCACAAAATATTCATGTGAAATCGAACAACGGACGAATAATGCTAGACCATGTTGAAGGTGAAATAGAGGGGCAAACTAAAAATGGAAGTCTTACTCTGAAAACAAATGAACTGGATCGAAATCTCAATTTTACGACTCACAATGGAAAAATTAATATTGAAACGGAAAAAGAACCAACTAATGTTCAATTTAATGTTGCTGTTGATAATGGTAGAGCGAATATCCTTGATAAATATAATGGAAATACCGTTATTGGAAAAGGAGAAAATATAATTAAATTAAATACACATAACGGAAATATTACAGTGGAAAAACAATAGCATATCTGCCAAATTTAAACTGCAAAATTATTGAAGGTGATTATGAAGTGGTACCTGGTGTTCGGTTATTGTATACACCAGGACATTCTCCAGGACATCAGTCATTATTAATTGAGACGGAAAAAAACGGTCCTGTACTATTAACGATTGATGCATCTTATACGAAAGAGAATTTTGAAGGTGAAGTGCCGTTTGCGGGATTTGATTCGGAATTAGCTTTATCTTCAATTAAACGTTTAAAAGAAATTGTGACAAAAGAGAAACCAATTATTTTCTTTGGACATGATATAGAACAGGAAAAGGGTTGTAAAGTGTTTCCTGAATATGTATAGTGCAAAAAGTCATGAGCTCACGTGCTCATGACTTTTTCGTTTAAATAATTTTTTTTAATAAGTTATAAACTTTTTTGGAACTATCTTCATTTAGTTGATAGTACGTTAGGTTTACATCATCAGGAGTATCTTGCTGAGCAATTATCACTTCGTTATTGTGATGATCAACTACCCATATGAAATACTTTTTATAAGTTCCATCTTCGAAAGTAATCCACATATCACAATCTATTAAATCTGATCCTTCTTCATCTAATGTTAATTTTCCTTTTTTTGCGGTATCCATACTATTAATAAACGTTTTTAATTCATCTGTTTTTGTGAGGAAGAGATCCTTTTTTGTTTTAATGGATTCGACATGTATATCTTTTATTTCCTGTTTTCCTAAAAAGACAGGGGGCTCATTTGGATCCCTTTGAGTGTAAATAATAGTAGCTTTTTTCTTGGGCTTATTTGCTGTATAGAGATCTTGAATAGATTTTCCAGAGTTTATAAACCATATGATCCCACAAATAATCAATGTGCTACAAAGCAGTAAAATAATTTTCTTAATAGAATATTCTCCTCTCTATTACTTCGTATAAAGAGCTTTTCTATTAATATATGATAGGTAAGCGTAAAGTATTATAGTTGAACGTGGCTATTCTTAACAGTTTTAAGAGGGCGATCAACGAGTAAATTGTAAGTAAGCCCAATTAATACGAAAACACCGCCGATAATCTTTCCAGTTGAGAGTTCATTTGTCAGGAAGAAATCAATGATAGTCCCTGCAAATAACTGTCCGATAAAGATGAGTAACGTTAAATAAAATGCTGATATTTTAGGAGTGATATAGTTCGATAATGAAATAACGATAACGCCTACTAATCCGCCTAAATATACAGCGATAGGTATGGATTGTAACGTATGCATTGGAATATACATTGAATCTGAACTGAAAATTAAAAATAACATAGAGAAAAATAAGCCAGTAATATAATTAAAAAACGTGCCTTCCCAATTTCCAATTTTCGCTGCTAAATTCGCATTAATAATTCTAGCAACGACGATAGAAACACCAGCTAAAATAGCGATCATAACATATAACATTTTCTTGCCCCCATTAATAAATTGTCATGATTATAATTCCAGAAGAGATGAAACATAATCCAATTAGTTTTTTCTTTTCAAACTTTGCAACTTTCATTCCTAATAAACCGAAATGATCAATAACGATGGAAGCAATGGATTGACCGAGTAAACTTAATGCGATCGTAATAGAGGCACCAAGGACGGAGAAGCTTATATTGTTAAAAAGAACAGTGAATACTCCAATCGCTCCAGCGCTATATAAAAAAAGTGAAATACTTTTATCAAAATGGATTTTATGTTTGTTTATGATTAAAACGAAAATAACTGCAATTAAACCGACAAAGTGAATGACAACACTTGCTGTATACTTGCCAATTAACTCAGATAAAATCCCATTCAATGGAAGCATAACGGCGATAAGCACGCCAATAAAGACAGAAAGAAAGTTATACAATGTAATATCCCCTTTGTATTTCATATTTGTAATGACTGTATCATGCTGAAATTGTGTATTACTATGACATATGTCATAGTGGAGGAAGAAAATTTTGATTACAATGGGGATGAGTTGTAAAGGTGGGGGACTATGAAGAAAGTATGTAATTCTATTAAATTAGCAAAGTATATGAAACAAAATAATATTGACTCACTTTTTAGTAATGATATGAAACCGTATATGGAACTTATATTTTTTAAGAAGAATGAGTTTATTTGTAGAGAAAATGAAGAGATAGATTATTTATATTTTTTCGTTGAAGGAAAAGCAAAAGCGTTTAATACATTAAGTAACGGGAAATCTGTATTATTATGTTTTTATGATAGTTTGCAGCTGTTAGGAGATGTGGAGTTAATTCATTCTCAAAAGACTGCTTCAAACGTACAAGTAATGGCAGATTCATATTGTGTTGGTTTGCCTTTAGGAAAAGTGAGAAATCAACTATTTCATGATGCGAAATTTTTACGATGTATTTGTGGATCGTTAGCACATAAATTAAACCGACTTTCAAAAAATAGTACCATTAATTTACTATATCCACTTGAAAATAGACTTGCGAGTTACATGTTAGCAGCGGGAGAACGAGCTGTGCAGCATGGGAATCGAATTGTATTTAGTGGGAATTTAACGGAAACAGCGGAATTGTTAGGGACAAGTTATCGGCATTTGTTGCGCACATTAAATATTTTTTGTGATAAAGAGATTATAAAAAAGAACGATGGATGCTTTGAAGTAGTGAATGTGGATGTTTTGAGAGAATTGGCGGCAGATGTTTATAAATAATATAGTAAAGTGGGGATTTAGATGAAAATAGCAATCATTTCAGATGTTCATGGAAATAGTCACGCTTTACAAGCAATATTAAAAGATTTGGAACGTCGCAAGGTCGAAATGATAATAAATTTAGGAGATAGTGTGTATGGGCCGTTAGATCCTTTAGGGACCATTGAAATATTAATGAAGAACGAGATGGTACATATTAAGGGAAACTGTGATCGCATGCTTTGGGAACCTATACAAGAGCAGTCGGCTACACTAACTTTTGTCCAAAATCAATTAACAAAAAATCATATAGATTGGTTACAATAACATCCGTCACAATTTATTATAGAAGATATGTTATGTTGTCATGGTACGCCAATTTCAGATGAAGTGTATTTGTTAGAAGAGATGAATGAAAATGGTGCGATATTAAAGAATGAAAAAAATATTATGGATCAACTTCAAAATATTGAGCAAAAAATAATAGTATGCGGTCATACGCACATTCCTAGAGTTGTGTATTTAGCAAACGGAAAAATCGTTATAAATCCGGGGAGTGTAGGACTTCCAGCATACAAAGATGAGTTACCTGTTATGCATAAAACGGGATCAGGAACTCCGCATGCAAAATATGTAGTGATAGAAGAGGTTTTGGGAGAATGGATAATTGAACAAATTTCAGTTCCTTATAATTGGGAAGAAGCTGCTGGATTAGCTGTTCAACAGGAAAGATATGACTGGGCACAAGCGCTAAAGACTGGGAAGGTAGAATGAAGGGGCAGTTTACTTGATGGTAAACTGCTCTTTTTATTTTGAGTACATATTGAATTATATAAAAATAAAATGTTATCATTATGGAAACGTATGAATATATGAACAATTATTCATATATTTAAGAAGAGGAGGGATTAGAATGAAAGACCTAATTATTATTGGAGCGGGTCAAGCTGGATTAACAATGGGATATTACTTGAAACAAGAAGGGTATAATTTTTTATTACTCGAGGCAGGAAACCGAGTTGGTGATTCATGGAGAAATCGATATGATTCTTTACAGCTTTTTACTCCGCGGCCTTACAGTAGTTTACCAGGTATGGCGTTAATAGATGAAAAAAATGAATTTCCATATAAAGATGAAATTGCAACGTATTTAGAAGAATATGCAAGACATTTTCAATTACCGATCCAATTGCAAACTAAAGTTTTTAAAATAAAGAAAGAAAGAGATATATTCGAATTACATACCCCTACAGAAATTTTACAAACGAAAAAAGTTATTATCGCAACAGGTGGTTTTCAGCAACCGTTTATTCCCTCAGTTTCAGCAAATCTATCATCACATGTTTTTCAAATACATTCATCACAATATAAATCACCATCACAAATTCCTAAGGAGAAAGTACTCGTAGTAGGTGGCGGGAATTCAGGAATGCAAATTGCAGTAGAACTGGCAAAAACTCATGAAGTTACACTGTCTATTAATCATCCTTTAACGTATTTACCGTTACATCTTTTTAGAAAAAGTATTTTCAATTGGTTAGAAAAATTGGGTTTATTGTACGCCGAAGTAAATACAAAGAGGGGGAAATGGTTTCAAAAGAGAAAGGATCCCATTTTTGGATTTGAAGGTAAGGAACTCATTCGTAATGGATCAATACAACTACAAGAAAAAGTAGTAAGTGCATTAGAAAATAACATTATGTTTCAGAACGGTGAAACATATAGTGCAGAAAGCATTATATGGTCAACAGGCTTTATTCAGAACTATAACTGGATTGAAATAGAAAAGGCAGTGGATGAGAATGGATTGCCTAATCATGTAAAAGGAATAAGTCCAGTAAGAGGATTATATTATATCGGCTTGCCATGGCAGTCTCAAAGAGGTTCTGCACTTATTTGTGGTGTAGGAAAGGATGCGGCGTATTTACTTTCTGAAATCAAAAAAATAGATCAGTAGCAGCGACTACTGATCATCCATATGTACATGAATTAGGAGAGGTCAAACATTTATTGACTTTATTATAATTGATTTTCATAAGAATAAAAACTGAAAATTCTAATTTCGTGTTGAGAAAGTTTTTTGTATCGAAATATATAAAAGAATAGGGGGTTTTTAGTAAAAAGAAATATGATATTTATATTTTAATAAATTATGATATAGTTTATAAAGAGTAGATTACATAAAATGTTATTTTATTACATATAAAGTAAGGGGGATGGCTGTGAAGTTTGATGATCAACGCCTACTAGGAGTACGATTAGGTTCTGTACTTGTAACAGAAGAAAATCAATATTTAGTAATAAAGAAAAAAGATCATTATGCACTTTTAAATATACATAATTTAGAATGCACACATGTTGAAGTGCAGCTAGAACATATTGAAGAAATGTTGCAGGAAGATTTCCAAGAAAGTATAACGGAGATTATCGCACCAGAACATATAAAAATTGTTGCGAAAAATGTAATATAGAGAATGAGAGAAAAAGAAAAAACTTCATCTTTTATCGATGAAGTTTTTTTAGTTAATTCGAAGTGAATGTTTTAAAAAATTTATCGCGGTACATGTACATAAGCCATGAGGCTGTAATTAATGAAATAATGATTTGTTTGTTTTGAATTGGTGCCTTGAAAACAAGCCAGCCAACGATATCAAATAATACATGTAGTGTAATTGAAAGAACTACAAATTGTAGTAACGTCTTAAAAAATCTTTTCATAAAGTGTCCCCCTGAAATAAAAGGTTTATCAACAGTGTTGTATATTACTATTATACATTAAATGTGTTTCGTGGTAAAATTTACATAAGTTAGTGAAATAAAACAAATGAAAGCTAGTGAGGAGGAATAGTCATGGAATTTTGGATGATCATACCGATAGCGATCTTTGGGTTTATTTATATCGTCGAAAAGTTAAATAAAATTGAAAAGAAAACGGATGCGAGTTTAAAGCGAATGGAAGATAGGTTACAGCTAATTACGAAAGAAATGGGAATTGTAGATAGAGAACCGGAAATTAATAAAGAGTTGCGTCAGCTTATGGAAGAAGGAAAAACAGTTACAGCAGTTAAGAGAGTAAGAGAAGCTTTTGGTTTTTCTTTACTAGAAGCGAAGCAATATGTTGATAAATTATAAAAAGATCATCCATTTGGGTGATCTTTTTTCACTGCACCATGCGTGTATTTACATAAGCAGCGATTATAAAGTGTCCAATTATAATGATAGGAAATAAGATTTTTACATTAGGAGTAAGGAAGACGCTACCAATTGTGGCAATAACACCAGCAGTTAAATTATAAAGACCAACTATTTTTGATAACTTATCTTTTTCTGGTACACGGCGTTCATTGAATCCTGATAAGAGCCAAGTGTATTGTTTTACTCCGATGAAATAAGCTAGTGCAAATGAAATGATTGCTAGTATGAATAATGATGGGGAAGCGAAGAGAGTCATTGAGAACACCTCCGTTAAAGGGCTATAAATCAATTATAGTATGAATGTTATAATTTAACAAAATATAAGTGTAATAGAAAATGGAGTATGTATCATGAAGGGGGATTAAGTATGAATATTGTGGAATTCCAGAGATATGTATCAAATTTCAGTGAAGAAAAAGGATTTCAAGATACAACAATTGAAGAGCGTACAATGTATACAATGGCGGAATTAGGGGAATTAGCGGAAGTTATATTAAAGCGCGATAAAATACAAGATGCAAAAAGAGAAATCGGTTTAGAAATGTTTGATGTCATTTGGAATATATGTGATTTAGCAAACAAGTTAGAAATTGATTTAGAGAAGGCATTTGAAGAAAAAATGATGATTAATAAAAAACGTGAATGGTAAAAGGGAAGTTAAAAAGCGTACAAAATTTTGTGCGCTTTAATTAATGGTATGAAAAATAGTAAGAAAAGATGGAACAAACACTGAAGATGAATTGTCTATTATAGGTAATAACTATTTCGTTTGAAAGAAAGGGTGGAGAAAATGAAAAAGAATATATTATTAAAATTAGGAGTATGTGTTAGTTTACTAGGAACAACTCAATTTGTTAGCACAATTTCTTCTGTACAAGCATCACAAAAGGTAGAGCAAAAAGTAATGAAAAATGAGGCAGGAACTATTTCGATTTCTCAGTTAAACAAAAATGTATGGGTTCATACGGAGTTAGGTTATTTTAACGGAGAAGCAGTTCCTTCGAACGGTTTAATTCTTACTACTTCAAGGGGGTTAGTACTTGTTGATTCTTCTTGGGATGATAAGTTAACGAAGGAATTAATAGAGATGGTAGAAAAGAAATTTAAGAAGCGCGTAACGGATGTCATTATTACACATGCACACGCTGATCGAATTGGTGGAATAAAAACGTTGAAAGAAAGAGGCATTAAAGCGCATAGTACAGCACTAACTGCAGCACTAGCAAAGAAAAATGGATATGAAGAACCACTTGGAGACTTACAAACCGTTACAAATTTGAAGTTTGGAAATATGAAAGTAGAAACATTTTATCCAGGGAAAGGACATACAGGAGATAATATCGTCGTGTGGTTACCGCAATATAACATTTTAGCTGGAGGTTGTTTAGTAAAATCTGCAGATGCCAAAGATTTAGGAAACGTTGCTGATGCTTATGTAAATGAATGGTCCACATCGATTGAAAATGTGCTGAAGCGATATGGAAATATAAATTTAGTAGTGCCTGGTCATGGAGAAGTAGGGGATAGAGGATTACTTTTACATACATTGGATTTGTTGAAATAAAAAAAGCGAGGAGAAACAATTTTCTCCTCGCTTTCTTCTAACTATATTTAAATGCGAAGTCCGCATACGTTACTGAGATTTTAATTCCAAGTATACAAATACCAGTACCGTCATAATTGCGATAACAACGTAAGTAGCATCAAGCATAATAAGTGTTTTTAAAGTTTCAGTCATCCTCATTCACCCCTGGTATGAAAATATAACATAATCTCTTATCAATTAAATCAGAGATTATAAAGATAACAATGTACATGAAATTTATTAAGTAGATTCTATATAAATATATCATATAAATAATGTAAACAATGTTAAGATAATGTAAATGTATTGTAAAGAAAAGGACGGTTCATCATGTCTGTAAATCTATTCATTTATAAATGCTATGTATCTCTCGTGTGCCGGATAGAACGCAGTTATAATATGTGAAAAATAGATTCATTTTGATAAATCAATCACGATGCTAGATGTTACTACATTTTCCTCTAATACTTCTACCTGTACTTGTTCATCGTTTCTCCAATTGATATTAAAGTTATCTGTCGTATACATTTCCTTAAGAGTGACCTCTTTATATTTTTCTAAAATGCTACCTCTTTTCCCATAATAGATTCTTACAGTTGAACTGGGACTTGGTCCTTTTGATTTTATTGTTTCTCTAAGCTCAATAATATTTATTAAATTTGGAGATTCACTTTTTTGAAAGGTAAAGGAACTGACCACTTTTTGTACCTTCTTAAAAATAGGACCATTCGATTTATTTGATATGTTAAATTCCACAACTTCAGGTACGGATTCTTTGCCTCGCAGTGTTATCGTTGCTTCATAATCATTTTTCCAATCTACGAAAACGTTTGAGGAATCGAGACGTTCTCCCTCATTTGCAATACTTATGTCAAAATGTTCCCATAAGCCGTATTTAATTCTGACGGGAGAGGAACCATGAGAAGAGTCTGAATCTATTTTCACTACTTTAATCGTATTTTTATTATTTGGAGAATGACTTTTTTCTAGTGTAATGTCCTGTAAATACAAAATGTAAGACAAACAGCCTACTACTAAAATAATTGGAATTACAATACGTAAGGCAGTAATTGGACGACCTCGTGTCCTTTTTTTTCTGAGTGCTTTTACTATTTTGTTCAAGGTCTTTTTCAATACTCGTTGGAGCTATTACTTTTGGCGGGCGAATAAGCCACCAAACGAAAGCTATAAGTAGTAAGAAAAGAGGTATTCCTTGAATAAAGAAAAATCCTTTCCAAAAATCAAGTGCAGTACTATATGGAGAATCCGTTGCCATCCCACCTATAAAAAGTGCCATTGGGCTTACAAGTATATTTATCCCTAAAGCGATCAATATGAATGAAAGATTTTTATTTCTAATTTTTCGTGACCCAGCCATAATAAACAGAAATACTGCAATACCGAGTATAAGAAACAGTGTTCCGTAGTAAACCATCATATTATCCCTCCATAACTTTAATTGTACCATCAGTAAGGAAAATTTTGTGAAATGTTAGGTGGATATGATATTTGTATTCCTTAAAAGTGTACCGATATATGATGCAAATAAATCATGTGCAAGTATGAATGCCAGGATATAGTAAAAATATTATGTCAACAATATGAACTGTCACAAATCTTTATATATTATTGTGATTGATATCACATCACTTTTTTTCAATGGATATTATGCTTAGGGTGTAATGAATGATTGGGAGAGGGTGGGATGATATGTTTTGTTATCAATGTGAGCAAACCCCAACAGGCGGATGTAAAGTAATGGGTGTTTGTGGCAAGAATGAAACGATTGCGAGTTTACAAGATACGATTGTTTTTGGGTTAAAAGGAATTGCAGCTTATCGCACACATGCTGCTCAGCTAGGGTATACGGATGCTTTTGTAGATGCTACGACGCAAGAAGCATTGTATATGACATTAACCAATTCTAACTTTAATGAACAAGAACATGTTGATATGGCTATGAAAGTTGGGAAATCAGCTTTACGGGTAATGGAGTTGCTAGATGAGGCACATACGAATCATTTTGGTGTTCCAGAGCCTGTTCAAATTACACAAAACCGTGTAGAAGGTAAAGCTATTGTAGTTACAGGCCATAATTTATTTGCGTTAGAAGAATTATTAAAACAAACAGAAGGAAAAGAAATTAATATTTATACGCATTCGGAAATGTTACCAGCACACGGGTATCCGCAGCTGAAAAAATATAAACATTTAAAAGGAAACATCGGTAAGGTATGGTATGATCAAAGACGCCTTTTTGAAAAATTTACAGGTACCATATTAGCGACAACGAACTGTGTTATGCCAATTAAAGGATCATACTCTGATCGATTCTTTTCATATGATATTGCCGGCTTAGAGGGTGTACAAAAAATTGAAAATGATAACTTTGCACCATTGATTCAAAAAGCGCTAGAACTTCCAGAAGTACATATGGAGTCGGATGAACAGTTAGTAACAGGGTTTCATCATAATACAGTCTTATCATTAGCTCCAGAAATTATTGAGGCAGTAAAAGAAGGAAAGATTAAGCGTTTCTTTGTCATCGCAGGTTGTGATGCACCAGGAAAAGGCGGGGAATATTATCGTGAATTAGCAACGTCACTTCCGCCTGAAACAGTGATTTTAACGACTTCTTGCGGAAAGTTCCGCTTCAATGATGTGGATTACGGCGTTGTACCTGGTACCGAGATTCCGCGCTACATCGACTTAGGACAATGTAATAATTCCATTTCTACAGTGAAAATAGCGGCTGCTTTAGCTGATGCTTTCCAATGCGAAGTGAATGAATTGCCAGTAAGCATTGTCTTATCTTGGTTTGAACAAAAAGCGGTTGCTATTTTGCTTGGGCTATTTAGTCTTGGAATTCAAGATATTCGCATCGGTCCAAAGGCACCTGAATTTATTTCAGCTGGCGTGCTCGATGTATTACAAGAAACATTCGGTTTGAAATTAATTACAACTGCAGCAGAAGATATGGATATGATGTTATCGTAACAAGAGGATGATTGGTCTTATTCAGAAGGAGAGCTAGCTTATAGCGCCCCAAAACAAAAATATAGAATTATTGTTTTGGGGTATTTTCTTTTTTTATCGGGATGGGTAATAGTTGATTTTAGAAAAATATAAAAATCGAGTTGACATTTACAACTACTCAGTCATACAATGTAGTTGTAATAGGTGATACTGAGTAGTGTTGTTTCTTAAAAAAATTTTCACTAAGTAATAGGTAATAGCGGATTTTAGAAGAAATTTGAAAATCAGTTGACATGTACCGCTACTTAGTCATACAATGTAGTTGTAATAAGTAATACTGAATAGTGTAGTTTTACTCAAAAGCTATTCAGTAAAAATTCGCCTTAGTACTCTGTAATACTGAATATAAGTCAGACAGAATAGGGGGTAAAGGAGGATCAGAACATGGAAAATTTAACTGAAATGTTGAAAGGTTCACTGGAAGGGTGTGTGCTGGAAATCATTAGTCGCCGTGAAACGTATGGTTATGAGATTACTCGCCACCTGAATGATCTTGGGTTTACAGAAGTCGTGGAAGGAACAGTCTATACTATCCTCGTACGATTAGAGAAGAAAAAGCTTGTGAATATTGAAAAGAAACCATCAGATATGGGACCGCCTCGTAAGTTTTATTCATTAAATGAAGCTGGACGTCAGGAACTTGAATTGTTTTGGAAAAAATGGGATTTTGTATCGTCAAAAATTAACGTCTTGAAGTCAAACTAGCCTCATAATATAAAATGTTTCGGCTCATATTTGGAGAGTTTCTGGTTCTGCTTTATAAAAAAAGGAGGAAAATAAGATGTTTGAAATATTCAAAAAATTAATTGGTGATAAAAAAGAGTACAGAATGATGATGGCACGTGTTGCAGCACTGCCAGAGGACTATCAGTTTGTGTTTAAGAAAATTCAAAACTACATGTGGAATTTTTCGGCCGGAAACGGGATGGATATGCTGCACATTCAGTACGAATTAATCGATTTGTTTGAAGCTGGTGCAGCGGAAGGCAGACAAGTGTTAGATATTACCGGGGAAGATGTGGCATCTTTTGCTGACGAACTAGTGGCAAACGCTAAAACGTATGTTTCTAAGTATCGTGAAGATTTGAATGAAAGTATTATGAAGAAATTGAGAAAAAAATAAATGCAACAAGTAATACAGACTGATTAGCTGGTCATAAATGTGAATTAACGCCATCGCTATTCAGTTATATTTTTAAACCACTACTAAGTAATACAGATTATCAGTGGTACTAAATAGAGGGTGCAGGTAATTTAATTTTATAAGGGGGAAAAAGTATGAGTAATGCAGCGATTTCTGTAAAAGGGTTAAAAAAAGCTTTTAGAGATAAAGAAGTCTTAAAGGGAGTGGATTTTGAGGTGCAGCGTGGAGAAATTTTCGCGCTGCTAGGCTCAAATGGAGCGGGAAAGACGACAACGGTTAACATCCTTTCGACGCTACTGAAACAAGATAGCGGTGAAGGAAGTATTTGCGGATTTGATATTAAGCGCCAACCAGATCATGTTCGTCAAAGTATCAGTTTGACAGGACAATTTGCAGCTTTAGACGGCATGCTTACCGGGAGGGAAAACTTAATCATGATTGCCAAGTTACGTGGTGTTTCCAATCCTGCTCAAGTTGCTGACGATTTGCTTGATAGATTTAGCCTGACAGATGCGGCCAATCAAAGGGCAGATCAGTATTCAGGCGGGATGAAGCGCCGGCTTGATATCGCGATGAGTTTGATCGGGGCGCCAGCAGTTATTTTTCTTGACGAACCAACGACTGGGCTTGATCCTGAAGCGCGCATTGAAGTGTGGGATACAGTTAAAGAGCTTGCTGGTGGAGGAACAACTATCTTACTAACAACCCAGTATTTAGAGGAAGCAGAACAATTAGCTGACCGTATCGCTATTTTACATGGTGGAAAAATTATTACGACAGGTACTCTTACTGAACTGAAAGAGATGTTCCCGCCAGCAAAAGTGGAGTATATCGAGAAGCAGCCTACATTGGAAGAAATATTCCTTGCGATCATTGGCAAAAAGGAGGAGATGTAAATGAAAAGCAAAACAGGGGTATTACTTGGGCGCTTAATGCGCAATATTATGCGTAGTCCAGATACAATTATTACGGTAGCGATTACACCGATTATGATGATGCTATTGTTTGTATACGTATTTGGTGGGGCTATACAAACAGGAACAGATAACTACGTCAATTATTTATTGCCAGGAATTTTGCTAATGGCTATCGCATCTGGTGTCGCTTACACTTCTGTACGATTATTTACGTATGTAAAGAGTGGGCTTATGGCACGTTTCATTACGATGCCTATTAAGCGCTCATCGATATTGTGGGCTCACGTTTTAACCTCTCTTGTTGCGAATGTACTTACTATCTTAGTTGTTATTCTTGTTGCGCTCTTAATGGGTTTCCGTTCCAGTGCGAATATTCTAGATTGGCTTGGAGTAGCTGGGATACTAGGGATGTTTACGTTAGCGCTAACATGGTTGGCTATCATTCCAGGGCTGAAAGCGAAGTCTATGGAAGGGGCGACAGCATATTCGTACCCACTCGTTTTTCTTCCATTTATTAGTTCGGCCTTCGTACCTACCGAAACGATGCCGAAAATTGTTCGTGCATTTGCTGAAAACCAGCCTGTAACTTCAATCGTGAATGCGATTCGTGCTCTTTTATATGAAGGATCTGTTGGAAGCGATATTTGGATTGCGCTCGCTTGGTGCGTAGGGATCATGATCATCTCTTACTTTTTCGCTAGTAAAGCATTTAAACGTCAGTTAGGGTAAGTGAAATAAATCGTCCGAAATAATATATATCTTTGAAAAAGCACGGAAAGATTTTCCGTGCTTTTATTATTTGTTGTGCTCTCGCTGTAGTAAATAAAATGATATTAAAAAAGGATATCTACCCAGTGACAATGGCTCACTGCTTATGGAGTGTAAAAGCACAATTGCTTTTGTAAATTCTCTAGTATTTCTTCAGGCATTTCCCTAATTGTAATATCTTTCCCTAGGAAAAGTAGCCAATTTACTATTTCCGTTACTTCATCCGAATTGTTAACATTGATAAATGTTTTTAAAATGGCTGTGGATTGGTAAGGATTTGTATAAGATATTGAAATTTTGAAAGGGTGGTATTTTTTGAATTGGGCAATTGCTTTTGGACCAAGTTCAAGTATAAGGTTAATCACTTCATCCTTCTTACTTAGTTTTTCTAAAATCTTTTTCTTATTTAGCTTTTTTTTCGTCGTGTATGGTTCGATATGGATGAGATGATCGACAGGAAACATTCTCTTCTTTTCTTCTTTTAAGTCAAAACCTTCAATGATCCATTGACTTTTTTCTTGATACAGGTGTAATAGATAAATGGAATAAGACTTGATTTCTTTCTCTTCTTTAATGGAAATCAATAAATGTCTATCCAAAAGAAGGATTTGGATGAGTTTTTCTAACATAGGGTGAGGGAGGTCAGAAAGCTCAAGTAGATCAGGGTTATATGGGTTAGTCCCTTCAAACAGCAAGAGTTGATTTAAAAGAACGATATCATCTTGCTGGGTTTCTGAGATGAGTCCTAACAGTTTTTCGGCTAAAGATTGACGACTTTTTAAATAGGGAAGTTGTTGATTTCTTGTAGCCATAAAGGCAATAAAAAGAGCTTTCACTTCGTTATCAGTAAAGCGAACAACGGGCAGGATAGAGTTATGCATAACAAAATATCCCCCAGTCCTCCCAACTTCAGCAACAAGTGGCATGCCCATAGCTTCTATTTCTCTAATGTCCCTAATAGCTGTCGATCGAGAGATGTTAAATTCTCGTATGATTTCTGAAATTGTAAAGTGGGAGCGATTGTTGATATACCGCATAATTGTATTAATCCGTTCAACTTTTTTCATTTGGTTCTCCTAAACAGTATCATTTTTTGACATGATTTAAAGTTATTATAAACTCATCAGATGAAAAGATAAATCATTTGATTCATTTTAAAAGAAGGAAGGTTTTGAATATGAAAAATTATACGATTGAAGAAAAAGATAGCTTTATTGTGTTAGGTATTGGAACTGAAATTAAGAGTGAATATACAGATTTTGTTGGAATAAAAAAAGAAAAGGAAGACTTTTGGTCGGCTGTTAAAGAAGATGGAAGGTTGGATACTTTAAAGGCTCTAGCTACAAATGATTACATTTTTTCTGTGAGCGAAGCGGTGAATAACAAGATGATGTATTATGCGGGCGTCATGACAGAAGCACAAATAGAAGAAGAATCTAGAGTGATTCAGTTTCCTAAGGGAGAATACTTAGTAGTAAAAGGGGAAGACAAAACAGCTGAAGAGCTAAGTAATAAGCTTACTGGTATCGCCTTCGGTCAGGCTTTACGAGAAGCAACAGATTTTGCTTATGTTGGTGGACCAAATACGACGGTTGAGATGGGGAAAAGAAACGGTTTAGTGTTTGGTGAAATGTGGATTCCGGTTGTTAGGAAGTAAATAGTTAAAAGGAGAGATGAAATTGTCCTGTATCGTTGATTTTAAAAATGTAACTACAGTTGGTTTAGAGTCTTCACCTATAGTAGAAGCGCTAGCTGGTTTACGTGCTCATGAAGCCCGTTACTTTATGAATAAATACAAGCATGAATTTATAGTTGTACCAGCTAGTGCAAGCCAGAAGACTCTTGATTATGTGAACCGGATTTTGAAGGAAGAACGTGATATTGAATTTGCGGCGAAACCTTTAGAAACATCGTATTTTCAAGTGGAAAATATTAAGTTTGCATACGTCTTTTATGAAGATGGTCTAGTGATTAACGTCATGTATACATTGGATAACCCGAAGAAGAGGGCTGTTGGATTTAAGCTTTCTGATGGAATGGAGGTACCAACAGAATTGGCAGAGAAATTTAAGTTTGCTAGGCAGAAGTCTAAATTAGCTGGAACAATTCGGGGTTCGTTTTTTGTAATTAAAGGAGAATATAGTGTAAGTTGAAGAATCCAGTCGTTTGTAGTATTTTAAAATGCACGATTATGGAATATGGAGGCTAACAATCTTGAATTGTTGGCCTTTTTTACATTCTTTTAAATAGGGAAGCGGCGCATCGCTATCAAGCTAAGAACATGTGAGATTTTATAAAGTTTTTGGTTAACCAGTAACAAATAAGAACCTAAAATCCACGTCAAGATAGTGAGGAGAGGTATGTAAAAAAATAGATTGGTTGTATGCATAATATACAACGCCTAAAAAGCTACCTTTGCTAAAAACTATTCACCCCTCACATAAATAGAAAGCATTCTTTATGTGAGGGGTTTATTCAATTTAAGTCTATAAAAATTGAATGAAAGCAATGCAAGTTCTCACTTATTTAGAATAAGAGAAAAGATGATGTTTTATTTGTTCAATAAAATAATGATGGTGTATATTATCGTTAGATACACGACTTGCCATAATAGCGCCCTCCATTGAAGAGGCAAGGAAAGAAGCGAGCGAAATAATGTTTATCTCTTCTTTAAGTTCTTGTTTCTCTATTCCTTCTTTTATGAGAGAAGCCATTAACATTACTGTATCATCATAGCCTTTTGCTGCTGCTTTTTGTAATTCTGGAAATACTCCAGTACTTTCAATTGCGCTATTAAGCAATGGACAGCCTCCGGCGATAGGGGGGTTATTAGCTGCATCTTGATATACAAGGAAAATTGCAAGGATTTTATCGATTGCTGTCTTTTTATTTTCCATTGCTTTATGAAAATGACTCCACATAATCTCACCACTTTTGTCGTAGGCAGCAAGAACAATTTCTTCTTTATTTTTGAATCTACGATAAATAGATCCTTTCGGTAGTTCAGTGGCTGTCATTATATCCTGAATGGATGTGCGAGTTATCCCATTAGTATTAAATAAATATAAAGATGTTTCAATAATTTTTTCTTTTACCTTATCAACTTTAGTCATGCTTTATAGTCCTCCTAATAAAAACGAGCTTAATATTCCAGGTAATGTTTACCCTCTATTTTCTTGATTTTTTGTGAGTATAAATAAGTTTGGAACAAAAAATATCTTATCAATTCCTATCTGATGGAAACCTCAAACTGTATTATCCATACTATTCGAATGAATTTTCTGTCAAAAACAATATGACCAGTTGGTTAATTCAGTCATATCATGCAACTAATTTTACCGTATCGACATATGAGTATTATATATAATTTTAATTAATATGTTTAGCTAAAATGTTTGAACTACTCTCATTTTCACTTCGTTTAATTAGGAGATCTTGCGGTTAAAAGCCGTATCACTTCATACTATAAAAGATTAATTGTTAATAATGAATGAGTACTGGAATTTGATTGTAAATCAGGAGTTGAAATATAAATTTATTTGCTTTGTACCGTTTTGATTTTGTAAATAATTTATAAAGCGGGTTTAAAAAACTAGAAACTTATAGTATCATTAGTTTTCAGACCGAACCGTCCGGTCTGGAATTTATATAAGTATATTTAGAAGGAGAACGTTATGCAGAAAGAAAAATCAAAGATTCTAAGTAATTTCATTATGGAGGTAATAAAGTGAGCTTTATAAAAACGAATACAAAAGAACTTATTATGCTAATAGTTTATATACTGTTTGCACTACTTCAAATTGGCTTGTTCATATTATTTGGCATATCCCTTTTAACTAACAGCAACTTAGTTGAATCAGAATTTGCTCTTAGTGCCATCGGTGTGACTGTACCTGCTATTGTAGGAATCATTTTCTTTAGGAAAGAAATTATTGAAAGTTTTACTTATTTTAAAGAGAAAACAATTTTGAAAATAGTAAGCATTCCTATGGTAGTTTTACTTATGATAATTGTGGAAAATTCTATTATGCATTTTCTAAATACAGGTCAGCCAGAGAACCAAGAACAGATCCTTACAAATGGCGCAGAGATGCCTATTATATTCACATTACTTGTATTTGGGATTATAGGACCAATAATTGAAGAAATTATATTTCGCCATATATTAGTAAATCGTTTTTCGGAATATGTTGGTACTGCTATTGCATCCATCGTTTCGATTATAATTTTTACACTTCTTCACACGAACCAACTTTCGGATATTGCTATCTATTTACCTGGCGCGGTGATGCTTACTGCAGCTTATCTTATTTCTAATAGATCCCTTGCATATGTTATAGCGATACATATGTTAAACAATTTTATTCCTTTTATTTAATTGCATATGTCATAGAGAGACACATGCAGTTGAATATTATAAAAAATTAGGAGGGTGTCAAACATGATTGTAACAACAACGTCTGGAATTCAAGGTAAAGAAATTATTGACTATATTGATATTGTAAATGGTGAAGCTATTATGGGGGCCAATATTGTACGCGATTTATTCGCTTCTGTTCGTGATGTTGTCGGTGGTCGTGCTGGTTCTTATGAAAGTAAGCTAAAAGAAGCTCGTGATATCGCAATGGACGAAATGAAAGAACTTGCAAAACAAAAAGGTGCGAACGCTATCGTTGGTATTGACGTAGATTACGAAGTTGTTCGTGATGGAATGTTAATGGTTGCGGTAAGTGGTACAGCTGTACGTATATAAGTAAATAAAAAAACGGATTCCCTCCTTGGAATTTATACTTTCAGGAGGGATCCTGGTTCTGTTGCAGATTTTAAGACTAAAAACAGAAGTTGATAAATCATTGTACGTCAAAAAACCACAGTTTGGGTGTAAACTGTGGTTTTTTATATAGAGGCCCCAACACGTCCCTATTAAGCTAAGCTTATGCAACGTCAATTTTTGTTAGCTTAATAGTAGCCCTATTACAATTAAAATAATATGTCTATATTGTTTTAAGTACTTTTTTATAATAAAACTTAATCAATTTTAATATATGTTATGTATAACATATATTTATCTAAAATAAGGGGGAATATTATGACTGAAATAAACGAATCTTTAGGAAGCGATTTACAAAAAGATGTGAAGTTTTCTATTATAATCCCTGCACATAATGAAGAAAAGTACATTAGAAAATGTTTGGATTCAATTGCAAAAGCATCAGTGGCATATAAAGAGCAAACGGAAGTTATAGTTGTTTTAAATCGTTGCACAGATAAAACAGAGGAAATAGCAAAATCTTATGATTGTATTACATTAAAAAATGAAGATAAAAACTTATCTAAAATCCGAAATGCAGGGGCAGAAATAGCTAGTGGAGAAATAATCGTTACTATAGATGCTGATACGATAATGACAGAGTCTTTGTTATCTAATGTAGATAAATATTTATCTTCAGGTAAATATATTGGTGGTGGGGTGAATGGGAAGTTCGAAAGAATGTCTTTTGAAATATTCTTTTCTGCAATTCTAATTATAATTCCCTTACTTTTTAAGTACGGAGCTATATCTGTGGGGATTTTTTGGTGTTATAGAAAAGATTTTATGGCAATTAACGGATTTAATGAAAACATGCTTATGGCAGAGGATGCAGATTTCGCGAAACGCTTAAAAGAATGGGGAAAACGAAATAATAAGAAATTTGGTACCATTAAAAATGGCATGATAACTTCATGCAGAAGATTTGATACATATGGAGACTGGGCTTTACTTAAAAATCCAAAAGTAATATTAGCTTATCTAAAAGGAAATGATCAAAAATATGCAGATAAGACATATTATGATAATCAAGAAAGATAACGATGGAGAAAAGCGGCAGGAAATAGGGAGAACAGCAGATTTTTTTATACATAATGAGAGCCGAACTTAATTTAATAGATATGATAAGAAAACCATCAATTTGATTAGTCCTTTTCAAATCAATGGTTTTTATTTTTGAAATAAATATGTATTTTTTATAAAAAATATTTTTTGACCCCCATAAAACTTTGTATTCCTCCGAATATGTATAGTGAAGAAAATAAATAGAAGAAAATTGATTATGAAAGAATATTGACGTGTTAATAAAATTACTAGATTAAGTGGGGCATCCGAAATAAAAGGGTGAAATTACCAATGATATAGAGAAGAGTTATTCAAGGATTGCAGATAAAATAGAAACAGAGCAAGCAAAACAAGCGGAAGAAAATAAGAAAGTAGAGTGAAATGTAAGCCTAACTGTAAGAACGATAGAAAAGTTGGCTTTGAAAAATATGAACAACAAGAAGACAAGCCTAAAGAAACTGTGGTTGAATGGTCACTTGTTTAGTGACCATTTTTCTATTTCAAGCAGAAGGAGGGAGAGAGATTACCCGTGTTGAGTTTAGTAATGAAGATCTTAAGAAAACCGAAAATAGAAGATATCGTATGTAACATACAAAATAATGAAGAAGATAAAGAAGCTTTTATCGTACAGTATCAGCCGTTTATTAGAAAATCAATCTCGTCTGTCTGCCGCCGATATATTACAGAACAGGATGATGAATATAGTATTGGATTGTTTGCGTTTAACGAATCAATTGAACAGTATTCATATAAAAAAGGGAAATCTTTTCTAGCGTTTGCTGATCTTCTTATAAAAAGAGATGTAATTGACTATATACGCAAGGAGTCTAAGCATAACCTTGTCTTTTTAAAAGAAGATGAGCAAGAGGAAATGTTAGAAATGCAAGTATCGCTTACGGAGTATATGAAGGAAATAGAAAATGGTAACCGTAAGGAAGAAATTCTCCATTTTCAAAGTGTGTTAGCTGAGTTTAAAATCACATTTTCAGAGCTTGCTAAAGAATCTCCTAAGCATCGTGATACGCGTGAACACTTAATAGAAATTGTAAAGATGATTATAAAAGAAGAGGAAATGATGGAGGAGCTGTTCCGGAAGAAAAAGTTACCGCTTAAACATATTGAACCGCGTGTTAGGGTAAGTCGTAAAACGTTGGAACGGCATAGAAAATATATCATTGCAATGTGTATTATCTTCGCAAACAACTATACATACATTCTTGATTATATAAGGGGAGGGAAGCATGATGAATAAAGGAATTGTGATGGATATAAAAAAACATAGCGTAGTTGTTTTAACGCCAAATGGAGAGTTTATTACGTGTAAAAGAAAAGGGGATTCTTGCATGATTGGAGAGGAAATTTCATTTGATGAGCAAGAACAAAAAGCATCGCGTTTTTCAATCCCTTATTTCTTAAAGCCGGCATCATTACTTGTTGCTTGTTTTCTATGTGCGCTGTTATTTTTCTACAACCAACCGGAAGAAAAAGTATTCGCTTACGTCTCAGTTGATATAAATCCAAGTTTAGAAGTGAGCGTAACGAAGGATCTTCGCGTTATAGATTTACAAGCTTGTAATGATGATGGAAGGCGTATTTTAAAAGAATTGAAGCAATGGGAAAATAAACAATTGCAAGAAGTAATACGTACAATTATAAAGCAGAGTCAAGAGGATAAGTATTTAACGAATGATAAGCAAGTTATGCTAACCGCTATTGCAAAGGATAAGTTGCTAGAACCGAAGTTGGAAAAGGTAATGAAAGAATTAAAGAAAGAATATGAGCTAAAACATATTACAGTCGAATATCAAAGTAGCACGATGCAAGTACGAGAGAATGCTAGAAAAGCTGGAATTGGTACAGGTGTCTATATAATGCAAGAGAATGAGAAGAACAAATCGGTTACGCCGCCTGCCACGCCGTCTAATCCGGTGGAAAACGAAGAAGAGGTGCAATCACAGCCGGAGTCATCTCCTGATGTATCGCCAGATTTGTCTTCTGTAAAAGACAAAAAATATGAGAAGCCAGAGCATAAAGAACAAAAGAAAATAGAGGAACAGCCAACGAAGCAAATAAAAGAAAACAATGGTAGAGGATCTCAGCAAGAAAATAGAGGGAATAAGCAGGAGAATAACGGTAGGGAATCCCAACAAGGAAATAATGGGAATCAGCAAGGAAACAACGGTCGAGAATCCCAACAAGGGAATAATGGAAATCAGCAAGGAAACAACGGAAGAGGGTCCCAAGGAAATAATGGGAATCAGCAAGGAAATAACGGAAGAGGGTCCCAAGGAAATAATGGGCACCAGCAAGAGAACAACGGAAGAGGATCGCAAGGGAATAATGGGAATCAGCAAGGAAATAACGGAAGAGGGTCCCAAGGGAATACTGGGCACCAACAAGAGAACAACGGAAGAGGGTCCCAAGGAAATAATGGGTACCAGCAAGAGAACAACGGAAGAGGATCCCAGAAAGAAAGTGTTGGAAACGAGCAAGGGAACAACGGAAGAGGATCTCAACAAGAAAATAGAGGCCACCAGCAAGGGAATGAAAAGAAGAATCAATAGAAATATAGAAGTGGGAGATTCATTTTAAAGTGAAAAGGAGTTATCTCACTATTGCGGGCAGTAAAACTCCCATCTCAAAATTTGGCTAGGGCAAAGAAGTTAGGTGGGAGTTGGGCTGCTTAAAGTTGTACTTTATTATTCTATCGTTCTATTAAGAAGGAGTATGTGAAAAATATAATGGAGAAAAACATTCAACAAGAGAAAGATAAAGTAAAACCTGTTTTTTATGATCCGAAAGGAAGAAGAAACATAGCTTTTATTTCGTTTCTATGTATTTCAATAGTTAGCGTAAGTATTGTATTTTATTTTTTCTTTCGAAGTATTTTTTCAACACCAGAAATTCCAAATATGAATACAGCTGTACAACAAGATACTAAACTTGTACCAATTAATCAAAAACTTAGTGATCAGCAGTTAAAGAAGGAAGAGTTTAAACCAAATACCGAAACGAAGGATAATAAAAATTTGGTGAATTCGCCGAAGGATAGTAAACAACGTAAAGAAGTGTATGGTTTTTATGTAAACTGGGATGAAAATAGTACCGCTTCTTTAAAAGAAAATATTGATTCATTAACCACGCTAGTACCGAAGTGGTATCATTTAAAAGCAGATTTAACGATTAGAAGTGAGATAAAACCTGAGATAGTAAAGTTAGCAGAAAAAAATCAAGTGAAAATTATGCCTTTACTAACTAACTATACTGAGGAAGCTTCTGGTCCGGATAGTGGGCTAATTCATAAGTTGCTGAATTCCTCAAATGATGTAAAGACAAAGTTTATAAATGATTTAGTAAAGCAAGTTGAAAAGAATCGATTTGCGGGTATTAATATTGACTTTGAGGCCGTACCTGAAAGTGATAGAGAAAACGTAACAAATTTTATGAAAGAACTTACTACGGTCTTTCATAAACATGATTTGCTCGTTACACAAGATGTTCCAGCTAATGATAAGGCTTTTGATTATAGTGCGTTAGCAAAAATAATAGATCGAATGATTGTAATGATGTACGATGAGCACTATGGAGCAGGAGAGCCAGGACCAATTGCTTCAAATAAATGGTTTCAACATACATTGAAAGAACTGAATATTCCGTCTAATAAACTTATAGTTGCTTTCGGTAACTATGGATATGATTGGAAAGTAAATAGTAAGGAACCGGCGAAATCTTTAACTTTTTCAGAAGTTATGGTAATGGCTCATAATTCAGATATGAATATTCAATGGGATAAGATGAGTGGAAATCCTTATTTTAGATATAAAACAGGAGATAAAGAACATACTGCTTGGTTCTTAGACGGCGTTACTCTCTATAATCAAGTGAAAATCGCAATGGACAACAACGCAAAGGGGTTTGCGTTATGGAGATTAGGAGCAGAAGATCCTACAATATGGAAAGTTTTAAAAAATCCGATTGAGGCACAAAAAAATCCTGATGTATTACATAAAATCACTAGTTTAGATGAAGTGAATTATTCTGGACAAGGTGAAATTTTACAGATTGAGAATGAAAAGCAAAATGGATTGAGAGATTTTAAAGTAGGTAAAGATGGTTATCTTAAAGATGAAGTATATCAATCCTTACCATCTGCATACGAAGTGCAACGATATGGAAAACTGAAAGGGAAACAAGTAGTACTAACATTTGATGATGGACCAGACCCGAAATATACGCCGGAAATATTAGATATATTAAAAGAGAATAAGATCAAAGCTGCTTTTTTTGTACTTGGTGAAAACGCACAACTAAATACTAGTATTGTGAAAAGAATATACGATGAAGGGCATGAAATTGGCAATCATACTTTCAAGCATCCTAACGTAGCTGATACGTCTTTACTACGAACAAAAGTAGAACTTAATACGACGCAACGTCTGATCCAGGAAATAACTGGGCATTCTACAGTTTTGTTTAGGCCACCATACGAAGCGGATGCTAACCCGGATTCCTCAAATGAAATATTGCCTATTTTACGGGCACAAAATATGAACTATACAATGGTAGCAGAAAAAGTGGATCCTGAGGACTGGGCAACACCATCAACAAATGAATTAGTAAAGCGTGCTCTTAATCCCGTTTATAAGGGAGAGGGAAATATTATTCTTCTCCATGATGCGGGAGGGAATCGTACCCATACGGTAGAGGCGTTGCCGATCATTATTAAAGACTTAAAAAAGCATGGATATAGTTTTGTAACAATTTCAGATTTAATGAATAAAGAACGTGATGAAATTATGCCTCCTGTTTCTTCTGAGGGGAAGCAATATTTACTTTACAATAAAGCTGTCTTTTCAGGGGCGGGATACTTTAAACATATATTAACAACTATTTTTTATATCGCTATTGGATTAGGGATTTTTCGATTCTTATTCTTAATTTATTTTGCATGGAAGCAGAAAAGAAAAACGCTACCTCACACTATTCATTCGTCCTATCAACCTTTTGTTAGTGTTGTCATAGCAGCATATAATGAAGAAAAGGTGATAGCTAAGACGATTCGCTCAATTTTGGATAGTAAGTATGGAGAATTTGAAGTTATTGTTGTGGATGACGGATCGACAGATGGTACGTCAAAAGTAATGCAAGAAACATTTTATAAACACTCTAAAGTTCGTTTCATTCAGAAAGAAAACGGCGGGAAATCATCGGCAATGAACTTAGGGTTTCAACAATCGCGAGGAGAGATTATTGTCACTTTAGATGCGGATACTATTATTGCGCAAGACGCCATTTCTCTCATGGTTAGACACTTTGAAGATCAAAATGTAGCAGCAGTTTCAGGTAATGTTAAAGTGGGGAATAGACGAAACTTGTTAACTACTTGGCAACATGTTGAATATATAACAGGATTTAATTTAGAACGTAGAGCTTTTGATGAATTAAATTGTATTACAGTAGTTCCAGGGGCTATTGGGGCGTGGCGTAAGAAGAATGTAGTTGAATCGGGATATTTAAGCGAAGATACATTAGCAGAAGATACAGATCTTACTATTACATTTTTACGTCAAGGACATAGAATTGTATATGAAGAAAAAGCGTATGCTTTTACGGAGTCACCTGAAGATGTGAAAAGTCTCATTAAACAGCGATATCGTTGGTCATATGGTACACTCCAATGTCTTTGGAAACATCGAAAAGCGTTATGTAATTCAAAGCATAAAACGTTAGGATTTATTGCATTGCCTAACATGTGGTTATTCCAATATGTTTTGCAATTCATTGCTCCTTTTGCAGATATATTAATGATTATGGGGTTATTTAGTAGTGATCCGCTAAAAGTTTTAGGATTTTATTTTGTATTCTTTTTAATGGATCTTCTCGCATCTCTATTTGCATTTAAATTAGAGGAAGAGAATCCGAAACCATTAGTATGGTTAATTTTACAACGCTTTATTTATCGTCAATTTATGACTTATGTTGTCGTTAAATCTATATTCTCATCGATTCGAGGAGTAGCGGTAGGTTGGAATAAGCTAAAGAGAATAGGAAGTGTAAAACATTCCACGGAACATAAGGAGGCATCTTAAGAGAGCAGGTTATCTGCTCTCTTTTTTATTGATTTTAGTGAGCTGAGTGTAGAGTACATACATCTGTATCTATAAGAGTTCTAATAGTGAGACATTATGTGAAGATACTCCTTTAGTTTCGAGAAAAAGTTTTTTTATATTTTTTTAAAATGACGGACATAAAATCGTATATACCTTCGAATTATATATATGGATAACATAAATATGTATATAAAAGGGGAGCAATAAGATGAAAGAACAAAAAGAAATGTTTGAAGAAATCTCTGAAGTACTAAAGGTATTGGCGCATCCTGTTCGTTTATCATTAGTAAAAATAATGCTTGCAAAAGGTCCTACTAATGTAACAACAATGTATGGGGATTTGGAAATGCCTCAAAGTACAATTAGTCAACATTTATCTAAACTAAAGGCTGCTAAAATGGTTACAGGTACTCGGAAAGGATTAGAAATTTATTATGAAGTAACTGACAATCGCACAAAATCAATATTAGCATGTTTAGTTTAAATGCTGACTTCTATTTCAAAATAAGAAACGCTATTCTTTTCTATGATTTTACAGAGAGAATAGCGTTTTTTATTTTTAAGGAGTATCTTTTTATTAGCTTGATGGTGATATGGTATTATCTCTAAAATAAAAAAATATTGATTTCGCTTTTATTCTTTCTCAGGAGTTTGAGCTCAAAAGGCCGACTATCACTTTGTTTCCAATGCAGTGGACAGTGGAAGAACTTATATTTTTGAATAGAGGGAATTATATGTTTTTGATATATTAATAGTTAGGAACCACAAATAAGGGGTGAAGATATAGAAATGGAATTATTTGATTACTATAAACGAAAAGGAAAGTTGAAACTGTTAATTGGGACGGGTATTTTTATTCTTGCTTTATGCGCTGTATATGAAGATTGGGGACATATTAATTGGGGGCAGTTTATCTTTTTTGTTATCGCTGCTTCTATCTTTTTTGGGATTGGATTTTGGCAGTTAAGAAAAGGAAAGTTGATACAAAAGAATATGATAAAAAGTAATGCAACATTTTGGGATGTTGATACTTTGGTTGTATTAGAATTACCAAAACGAAACAAGCAATTTGGTCTATATCATCCTGATGGTAAGTATATAGCAGGAACAAAGATGGTTTCATCAAATATTCTTTTTTCAGTAATACCCTTTTTACATAATAAAGATGTTTACGGATTAGAAACGAGTAGCGGGGAAATTCTAGCTTATTTTCATACTGAAGTGGACGGATATGATTGGGTAGTCTATGATTCAAATTATAATCAGATTGGTATGTTTAAAGAAAAAATGATACAAGGATTTACTATGATACGAGGTACTTTGATGACAGATAAAGCCACAAAATTGTCAGATGTAGAAGTTGAGTTTGATTTTATTCAAAGTACTCTCCGTACAATAGATGGACGTACATTAGTAATTGGTAAGCAGGGATATATGCCTATAGAATGGAGTGAAAGGTTTATGGGTTTAAATGTACCTACTATTACCTTAGGTTCTAATGCGTCTAATAACGAAAAAATTCTCGGTTTAGGTGTGCTCCTTTATAGTTTACGTACAATTGAGATTAGAAAAAGTCGGGCAAGTGTTTAATGAGGTAGAAGTAGTGTTTATATGCGAAATTGTATAGAAATCTCATTTTTCTAATTATATCTTTTTAGATTGATGGATGTGGGGTCACGTCCATCAATCTAAGAAAACAAGTTAGCCCAAAAACGATAAAAATAAAATTTATAAAAACACAAAATATAAACATTGAGGATTAAACAAAGTATATAGTGCCTTTTTAGTCATGTAATCTTTTGAGCTGATGATCTTTTCCCCATTCAAATAGTTCATTCATAATTTGCATTAAAGATTTCCCGTATTCGCTTATTGTGTACTCAACCTTTGGTGGTACTTCTTGATATACAGTACGATGGATAATCCCATCAGCTTCAAGTTGCCGAAGTTGTTGAGTCAGAACTTTTTGCGTAATGTTTGGGATTTCTCGTCGGATTTCATTTGTTCGCATTTTTCCATCCATCAAAACACATAAAATATGAACTTTCCATTTTCCACCGATTACATCGAGCGTCGTTGCAATTGGACAGTTATCATTTTGATTCATATAACACCTCCAAAGGTACCTCAAGGTTCCTATAGCACCTGAAAGTACGTACTTTTCAATTATATGTAATGCATTCATACTAATATGTAAAGGATTGATTCATTTATAAAGGGGATGGAAAATGATGAGAACACTTGTAATTGTAGCACACCCTCATATTGAAAAATCAAAAATTAATAAAAGATGGATAGAAGAACTTGAGAAACATTCAGATGAAATTACGGTGCATGAATTATATAAAGTGGCACCAAACTGGGAGTTTGATATTGAAGAAGAGCAAAAGTTATTAGTAGAACATGACAGATATATATTCCAATTTCCGCTTTACTGGTACAGCACACCGCCATTATTAAAAAAATGGTTTGATGATGTATTAACATATGGATTTGCATACGGATCAAAAGGGGATAAAGTGAAGGGAAAAGAGTTTGGTGTAGCAGTTTCTATAGGTGGATTAGAAAAAGATTATGAAAATAGCGGAATTACGATGGATGAGTTGACGAAACCATTCCAAGCTACATGCTTATATACAGACATGAAATTTATACCTTCATTTTATTTATATGGTGCCGAATATAAATTAAGTGATGAAGAGATTGATAAAAGTGCACCTGAGTATGTGCAATATGTAATGAACAAGAAGTATTCTAATATATAAGAGGAAATAGCCATTTACTTGTGAAGTAAATGGCTATTTTATATTCTTGTTATATTCACTAAGTGTAATCTTTAGTAAATTAATAGTTAATATGGTAAAATAAAAAACCTAACATATATAAAGGGGAGTTTTACTTGAGAACGATGCAAAAATTATTACAAAAAAGAGCAATGCAATCACCAAATTTGGAAGCGCTTGTAGGCGGAGGGAAAAGATATTCGTTTCAGCAATATAATGAACGAGTAAATCAGCTTGCACATTATTTATTACATAATGGTGTGCAAAGAGGAGATCGCATTGGAATACTATGCAAAAATAATCACCCATTTCCAAGCGTTATGATGGCAAGTTTAAAAATTGGAGCGGTATGTATTCCGCTAAATCATCAGCTTACTGTATATGAATTAGAAACGATTGTAAAAGAAGCGAAATTAAAAGTGTTAGTTATTGATGAAGAATTTAGTGAAGTGTTATTAAATGTTGATGCTGTTAAAGAAATTCCTTATGTAATTCAAACGACAAAAGAAGGCTTTGGTTCATTTGAATTAGAGTTGCAAAAACAGCCAATGACAGAACCGAACGTAGAAGTTCATGAAGAAGATGATGCCATTTACTTATTTACTTCAGGAACGACTGGACAGGCAAAAGCATGCGTAATTGGACATAAAAACTTACATCATTATTTTGCAGAGATTGCAGGACAAAGAGAAATTCCAGCAGGTGAACGCTTTTTATCCGTGCATCCATTATTTCATATGAGTGGCGTGCTTTCTATTTTAAATTGTATTTATCATGGTGTTACGATGATCTTCTTAGCTGATTCGAATCCTACTCTTATTTGGGATAAGATTGAAGAAGAGAAAATTACTACGATGCTTGCATTCCCGGCTGTTTATAGCTATATGCTTGATGAACTAAATAAAAAAGAGCGTAACATTTCAACCTTTAAAGTAGCACAAAGCGGTGGAACAAAAGTGCCAGAAACGCTCATTCAAAAATATATGGAAAAAGGAATCTATATGGTGCAAGGTTATGGTAGTACAGAAGGTTGGGTTGTAACCTCATGGCATCCAATGATGGGAAAAGAAAAGATGTCTTCTGTAGGAAAAACCTTGAAAAATGTAGAGGTGAAAATTGTTCATCCAGAAACAGGACATGAATTAACAACAAATGAAGTTGGAGAGATTCATGTGAAAAGTCCATACATGTTTAAAGGGTATTGGAATAATGAAAAGGCGACAAAGAAGGTAGTAAAAGATAACTGGTTTAACATGGGTGATGCTGGCATGATAGATGACGACGGATTCCTGCATATTATGGGAAGATATAAAGACGTTATTATACGCGGTGGTGACAATGTATATCCAGATCAAGTAGAAGATGTTATTCATGAAATACATGGTGTTTTAGAAGTTGCAGTAGTTGGAGTTCCAGATGACTTTTGGGGAGAGGTTCCAAGAGCTTACATTGTGAAGGATGGCGAAACAACATTAACAGAAGAAAGTATTATTCAGTATTGTAAGGAGAAGTTAGCAAGTTATAAAATACCAGAAGTAGTATTCATAGACGAGTTACCGAAAAACGCTTTAGGAAAAGTGTTGAAGAGGGAATTACGAGATGCGGTTCTTGTGAAATAGAAAATTATAAAACGATGGAGAACCCAGTTATGTATAAGGCATGACTGGTTTTTTATGTATCAAAAACATAATGATTTACTAGATTTTGTATTTTGTGTAAGATAATAAAGAATATTCAAATATTAATTAAGGGAAGAGATGTAAATGAAGCTACCGCTATTACAGGTAGAGACAGAGAGATTGATGATCCGTCCGTTCCAAAATGATGATTATGAAAATTGGTTAGATGGATTTCATAAGAGGTTACCATCGCAGTATAAATATGACGATGGTTATCAAGTTATGGCATCATCAACGAAAGAATGGTTCACGGAATGGATAAGGGGCTTTGATGAAGCAGCACATCGAGATGAGATGTACGTATTAGGTATTTTTCGTAAAGAAGACGGAGCTAATATTGGTAAGCTAGAGCTGATTAAAATTTTACGTATGGACTATCAATGGGCGATGATGGGATATTCCATACATAATCAATACTGGAAAAACGGATATGGCATGGAAAGTGTGAAAGCTGCAGTATCGTTATTTTTTAATCGTCTTCATTTTCATAGAATCGAATTACATATACGTGTTGATAATGAGCCATCCGTTCGTCTTGCGGAAAGAGCCGGTTTTTCTTTTGAATGCAAGAGAGAGGCGTTTTCATTAGAGAATGGTAAGTGGATGGATTTTCTTATTTATTTTAAAAATAAGGAGATGAATATATGAGAGTTCTAATTACAGGTGGAAATCGCGGATTAGGGTTACAGTTAGTAAAAGTGTTTCATGAAAATGGACATATCGTTTATCCGTTAGTTAGAACTGAGGTTGCGTTAACACAATTGAAGAAAATGTTTAGTTGCAGATGTTTTCCTATATTAGCAGACTTATCGGCTGATGAAAGTACAGAACAAATTAAGAAACAGCTTGAGGAATATACAGAGTATATTGATCTAGTTATAAATAACGCAGGAATTACTGGAAAGGAGACTGAGGTTTTACATACGAATTCAGAAGAGTTAACGGACTTATTTAATATTCATTGCTTAGGTGTAATTCGAGCTGTAAAAGGTACATATGTGGCTTTAGCTAAATCGGATCATCCGAGAATCATAAATGTGTCCTCTCGGTTAGGTTCATTGCATAAAATGGCCAACAAAGAGTTTCCGCAAGGCCATTTCTCATATTCATATCGAATTGCTAAAGCTGCACAAAACATGTTAACGCTCTGTTTACAACAAGAGTTTGAGGATAAAGGAATTCGTGTAACTGCTATTCACCCTGGAAAATTAAAGACTGAAATTGGTGCTTTTGATGCGAATATGACCCCGGCTGAAGGAGCAAAAAATATATATGATTGGATAATAGATTCAAATGAGGATGTTTCAGGGAAGTTTATTGAGCCAGGTGTAGGTGAATTAAAGTGGTGATATACGATCTTGCAATCATTCAGAATTTGTTTGGCCCTTCTAAAAAAGTATTAAATGGCTTACCACATGCAGTAACGATTGAAGAAATAGAAGAAGATGTTTTGTATAACGTACAAACATATAAAGAAAAGATAAGTAGATTTGAAGAGGTTTGTTTTAATTGGGAGTTAAAAAGAGCGAGTATTGTATTAAACAAAAGGTTTAGTAGTTATAACTCAAGTGTGAGGGTGTTACTTGATGCAGGTTTTTCTTTGCACGCAGCAAAGGTAGAAGTATGTAGAGAATTGAACAATATAGAAGAACTTGAAAGACAATATACATATCGATCAATAGCAGAAGGAACGTTATCGGAAAAAGAATTTAAATATATTTGGGAACAATGTATGTCGGGTTCAGGGAATCAAACTTCAATTTTAACTATCGATGAACATTTTTATTCTGTACAAACAGAGTTAGGTAAGGGTTGGGAAAAGTCATGTATTGTTTTTTATGATAAAAATGAGCTGATTGGTATGTCCATACCGCATATAGAAACTGGAACAGAAAGTGAAGGACGATTATTTTATTTTGGGGTAATGCCTTGTTATCGTGGGAAAGGAATTGCTTCCCGGCTGCATCTTCAATCTTTACATATGTTAAAGGAAATAGGGGCTACTTATTACATCGGAAGCGCACATACTTCAAATGAAAAGATGCAGAGAATATTTTGGAGAAATAATTGTTCGTTGAAAACGGAGATAGAGCTTTATTATAAAATTTTTAAAGAAGGTTAGGAGAAAAGAAGATGAAGACTATAAACGTATTTCATTATGACGCATTTACGAATAAACCGAATATGGGTAATCCAGCAGGTATTGTATTAGATGCAGATGGATTAACAGAAGAGGAAATGCAGCGTATTGCTGAAAAAGTTGGATTTAACGAAACAACTTTTGTTCTTTCCTCAGAAGTAGGAGATATAAGAATGCGCTACTTTACACCTGGTTTTGAAATGGATTTATGTGGTCATGGGACAGTTGGGACAATATTTGCCTTGCGTGAAAGAGGTTTATTAGAAGAGAAAGCAAGCCTTACGATTGAAACGAAGGCCGGGATTTTACCGATACAAATAGGTGTAAATGAAAATGGAGAAACCTTTATTAAAATGAGGCAGGCAGCACCTCAGTTTAAAGAATTTACAGGTTCAAAAGAAAAATTAGCTCATAGTATCGGTTTAGAAGTAAATGATTTAGATGTAAGTTTACCGATTGTATATGGAAGTACGGGGAACTGGACCGTAATTGTACCGGTTAAAAATCTAGATGTATGTGAGAGAATGAAGCCTAACAATGAGGTGTTTCCATCGGTATTAAAAGAAATACCTAACGCTTCTATTCATCCAGTTTGTTTAGAAACTTATGATGAACAGGCAAAAATGCATGGACGTCATTTTTCATCAGCTTATGCTGGAACGATTGAAGACCCAGTGACAGGAACAGCTTCAGGTGTAATGGGGGCGTATTATGCGACGTATGTGGAGAAAGATTTTGACCGTGAAATAGAGTTAATCGTTGAGCAGGGACAGGAAATATATAAAGATGGTCGTGTAACAGTATATGTAACGAAAGATGTAGAAAATGAGAAGTTACAAATAGATATTGCTGGTACAGCTGTGTATGTGAAAGAGTTTGAGGTTTTAATATAAAAAAAGAAAGCCCGGCATACATCCGGACTTTCATTATCTGTTCAATACTTCAATATACGAAGCATCTCCAGTTGTTCTTAAAGCAGAGCGGAAATTGTTATTTTCTAACGTTTTAGCGACTTGTTGTAACTGCTGTGCATCATCATGATGGATGAGTAAGCTGTCAGCACCGCTTTCCTCTATATGAATGTGTTCGACATTTCCGATGGCATCATGTACAGCTTTTAAAAATTCAGGTTTCATATTGTCCTCCTATATGTATGTAACGTTGTTGTTAGTATTTCCTTATTTTTGAAATATAAAAGTAAATGAAAGGAGAAATAAAAATGAATATAACGCAGTTTAATGAATATATAACATCATTATTTGGAGAGCATCTTCATAAATACGGTGATGATGAATATGGATTTACTCATATAAGTAAAGATGAATTTCACAAAATTGGTTACACAACAAATTTGACGTTAGAGACGATTGAAGAAGGGTATAAAAATGGAGTCGACATGATAGTTACACATCATGCACCGTGGAGTTTTTTATTTGGAATGGAAGAGGCTTGTATTGAGAAATTAAAACAATATGAAATGAATCATTTTTGGATTCATTCGCCGTTAGATTTTATTGAATTTGGTACGTGTACATCATTATTTAATGAAATTGCGATAGATACAATTTTAGAATACTCTACGTATGAGGAAGAGGAATTACCTGGAATAGGAGAATTTAAAGCACCGATTGCATTTTTAAACTTGGTTGAAAGGCTTGAAGAAAAAATGGAAGAGAAAGTGAAGAGCTGGAGAAACCATGATAAACCAGTAAAACGAATTGCGATTTTAACTGGTGCAGGGAACAATACAAATTTGATTGAACGTGCATTAGAAAAAGGGTGTGACACGTATATAACTGGAGAAAAAACATTATATACAGTGCAACATGCGAAATTTAAAGGCATTAACTTAATAGTAGGTAGCCACACATTTACAGAAGTTTTTGGTGTAGAAAGTTTAGCTCGTAAGTTAAAAGAAAGAGATAATTTAATAGAAATTACTAGATTAAATGAAGATCATTTGGAGTGAAGAAATTGTATCACATTATCATAAATGGAATGAATTATTTGATGAAATATTGAAGGAAGCAGTTGCAATGAAATAAAATTATTTTTTGTTATATTAAGATTTTTAGGAGGAATTCCCTTATATTTGTCAAATAATAGTAAAGTTGTCTTTTGAATTGAAGAAATCTTCGGGATTAAAGGGTGAGGGAATGGACATTTCAACAATCGCTGCACAACTAGTTAAGGAGAAAGTGATTTCACATTATCCAACTAGCGTAAAAGTGCTGAACGGGGGAACGACAAGTACTGTATATTTGTTGGATGAAAAATACGTTGTAAAACTTAATGAAGCGGAAGTAATACGTGAAGAAGCTATTTTTCTTTCTTTTTATGAAAGGAATACTTTGTTTGCAAATCTTTTGTATAAGGAACCTTTACATACATATATTGTGTATTCGTTCCTTGAAGGTAGTACTTCGTGCGGACGAGGACAAAAAAGAATTACGCTTAGTACCCTTGTAAAAGAAGTTATTAATAAGTATGAAATAGTTTCACGTATAGATGGCTGGGGATGGAAAGAAAGTCCGGTTCAATCTTGGAATGAATTTTTAACGACAAATGTGGTGGAAGCTCATAAAAATGTAAGACCGTACATAAGTGAGGAAGAGTATAGAAAAGTTCTTAAGTTAGCGAATAGGGATGCTGGAATAAATCAGCCATTTTTATTACATGGTGATCTTGGATTTCATAATTTTATATTTCAAGGAAATGAGTTGCATGGTGTAATTGATCCCCTACCAGTGTTAGGAGATCCTATATACGATTTAATTTATGCGTTCTGTTCAACCCCGGAAGATGTAACGAAAGAAACGATTGATTATGCGATGAAACAATGTGTATTTCATAAAAAAGAACGTGATTTATATGAAGAAATAGTTATAGGATTATATTTGCGTATAGATACGTGTTTAAGACATCACCCGAAAGATTTAGAAGATTATTTAGTAGCTTGGCGTTATTGGATGGACGAGGTTGAGGTGACTTTATAGTACAAATATTTTTGGGGGGGATCGTGAAATGAATGTTTCAGAAGCGAAAAAGGATTTAGCAATCAAAACGAAGCGAGGATTACCGATTATATTAGCTGGTGTTTTATTTTGGATAGTTATGAGTATAATGGGCTTTGTTCTTTCTGAAAAACAAGTGGTGTGGGTATATTTAATCGGTATGGGATGTGTGTTTCCTTTTGGATTAATGATAGCTGCTATATTGAAAATTGATATGTTTGCGAAAGGAAATCCGTTAGGGGTTTTGGCAGGATTAATTGGTGGGATAAATGTATTGAATATTCCGCTTGTATTACTTGCCTATTTTCAATTTCCAGAATGGTTACCTTTTGTAGTAGCGATGTTAATAGGTGTTCATTTTATCCCGTACGTGTGGATTTACGAAAGTAAAAGTTACGGTTTATTGTCAGTAGGGACTGTATTTGTAACGTCAGTTTGCGGGATTCTTTTTGCAGAAAAAGGATTCACTGTCATTCCATTATCCGTTACGGTTGTTTATTTACTTACTTTTATCAGTTTATTAATTGAAAATAAAAAAGTAAATCAGTATCAACAAAAATCAGCTTAATAAAAATAGAGGGATAGGGGAAATTATGATGAAAAATTTCGTTTGTACAACGTGTGGCGTGCAGTATGCAGCGAGTGTAGAAGAATCGGTGAGTTGTCATATTTGTGATGAAGAGAGACAATATGTGAATCCGAAAGGGCAGTCTTGGACGACGCTAGAAAGCTTACAAACAAGTGATACATATAAAAATGAAATAATCGAAGAGGAAAATGGGCTTTTTAGTATTACAACAAAACCAGGATTTGCGATCGGTCAAACGGCATATGTAGTGAAAACAGAGTCATATCGTTTACTGTGGGATTGTATTACTTATTTAGATGAAACGACAATTGCGAAAATAAAAGAGCTTGGTGGACTAGATGGAATTGCCTTGTCTCATCCTCATTATTATTCAACACAAGTAGAATGGGCGGAGACATTTGATGTACCGATTTATATACACGAAGATGATAAAGAGTGGGTGATGCGCCCGAGTAGTCGTATTATTTATTGGTCTGGTGAGTCTTTACAATTAGCGGATGGATTGGTTATTCATCGTTTAGGTGGTCATTTTAAAGGTGGATCTGTCTTACATTGGGAAGAAGGTAATGATGGGAAAGGAATTTTGTTAACAGGTGATATTATTCAAGTTGTAGCGGATGAACGATGGGTAAGCTTTATGTACAGCTATCCAAACTTAATTCCATTACCAGCGAGAAAAGTGGAAGAAATGGTGAATCGAGTGAAGCCGTTACAGTTTAATCGTTTATACAATGCTTTTCATCGAGTAGTAAAAGAGAATGCAAATGAGGCAGTGGAACGTTCTGCTGAAAGATATATTAAGGCGGTAGAAGGAAAGTTGTTTCATACGTAAAAGGAGAGTTAGTTTTATGAAAACGTTAGTATGCTTTGGGGATAGTATTACAGCTGATGAAATGTTTTTCAATGGAACGCCGAGGTTAACACCACGTTTGCGAGAGATGTTTCCGAATTGGAACGTAGTGAATGCAGGTGTTCCAGGTGATAATACGTTTGATGCGTTAAAAAGGATTAAAGAAGATGTATTATCACATAAACCAGATTTCGTAACAGTTTTTCTTGGCACGAATGATGCAGTCTCTTTTTCGCAAGGGTCATTACAAGCATACAAAGAAAATTTAGAGAAGATTGTGAACCATATTTCTTCAGGTAAAGTACTGCTTATTAGTCCTGCCCCAGTTGATGAAGAAAGACAGCATAATAGAACAAATGAAGTACTCGGTCAGTATGCAGACGTGGTAGAGGAAGTGGCGAAAGAAACAGGAAGCTATTTTCTAAATTTGTATGCTGAAATGATTCAAGAACGGAATTATAAAAGGTTTGTAGAAAATGATGAAAGAGATGGGCTACACGTTGGACCAGAAGGCTATGAGTATGTAGCGAAGTTAATTGGTGAAAAGTTAAAAGGGATTTTATAAAAAAGCAAAGCGATATCGCTTTGCTTTTCATTGTTTTTAATAGCTCAATCTAGAAATGCTTGTTGCAATGCTTTCAGTCCATCACTGTAAATGCCATGAAAAAGGTTTATTGCCTCTTCATCACTAACTTCAACAGGAGTGAACGTACCAGACCACTCTACTACCGATGTGTTACTTTCAGTACCTTCTTTCACCTGGATTGTAGATAGATAATTAGTGACTGGGAATGGTGCATTCATGATTGAATACGTGTAGTATCGTTCTTTCTCATTGAATACTTCTAATCGTTCTATAATCGTGTCACCATCTGGATTAGCTAGGTGACGTACACGACCGCCTTCCGTTAATTTACTGTTAGGTATATAAGGTAACCAGTCTGGAAGGGAGTTGAAACCTCCGATTAATTGCCATACTTGTTCAGGTGAACCGAAAATTTCCATAGATGTAGTAGTATGTGCCATGTTCATTACGCTCCTTTTCATCCCGGTATTTGCGGGTAAATAATCAGTGGGGATTGCCCCACTGATTAAGGTTTCAATTTATTTTACGTTGATTGGTAGTGGTGCATTAGGTGCTACTAGTTTTTGTTCACGCATTTCTTCCCAGAATGCTGCTGGAATTACTGTATTTAAGGCGTTTTGGTCTTCTACAATTCGTTCCGGTTTACTTGCACCAGGAACAACGGCAGCAACTGCTGGATTCGCTAGTGAAAATTGTAATGCAGCAGCTTTGATACTGATTTCGTGACGATCTGCAAGAGCTTTGATTTTCTCAACTTTTGCAATGATTTCTGGTGATGCTTTTTGATATTCGAAGTGAGCACCCCCAGCAAGAATACCTGAGCTATATGGGCCACCAACAACAATATCCATATTATGCTTAACAGCTGCAGGCATTACTCGTTGCAATGCACGCTCGTGGTCTAGTAATGAATAACGACCAGCTAGTAAGGATATATTTGGCTGCGCTTCTTCTAAATCAAGCATTAGTTCAATTGATTCTACTTTGTTTACTCCAAGTCCCCAGCCTTTAATAACGCCTTCTTCACGTAAACGTGTTAGTGCACGGAATGCTCCTGTTCGAGCTGTTTCAAATTGTGAAATCCACTCATCACCATAAAAGTCTTGAGCTAAATCATGAATGAAAACAAAGTCTAGACGATCTGTTTTTAAACGTTTTAAACTTTGCTCGATAGAACGAAGTGTTGCATCTGCACTATAGTCATTGATCATTTTATTTTTGCGGCCAAATTCGAAAAGTCCGCCTTTTTCACCTAAATCACGTGCAGATGGATCTTCTAGTTCATCTGAAATCGTTCGACCGACTTTTGTGCTTAAAAAGTAATCATCACGATTTCTTTTTGATAGTGCTTCGCCAAGACGAATTTCTGCTAAACCAGATCCATAAAGTGGAGCTGTATCAAAGTAACGAACGCCATTCTCCCAAGCAGCATCCACTGTAGCGATTGCTTCTTCTTCTGGAATATTACGGTACATATTTCCTAGTGGTGCTGTACCAAAACCAATTTTTTCTTTTAGTAATTTACTCATTATAAATATCCCCCTAAAATGTATTTAAAAATTAATTCATCATTGTGAATGGATGTGAAAATGAAAACATGTCATTTCATCGTCTGACAAAAGGCATGATAAAAGTATATAAACAGTTAAAATTGTACGTTAGCACTAAAAGGTAACGTAGGTAATTTCTAGCACTGCATGACTCACTCAACTCTTACAAATGCTATTATGAAATGTATTTTACATAATGAAAAGTACGTACTTTAAAGTGATATAGATACTAAAAAGTAATACAGGTACTTTTTAGTGCCGTACTACTCATCTGCTGTTTACGTATGCTATTATGAAACATGTTTAATAGGATAAAAAGTACGTACTTTAAGGTGCTATAGATACTTAAAAGTAATATTTAAATCTTTAGCTTACTTGCCTTATCACATTATTAAAGACCTGCGGTAGTATGTCAACTGAAAAACAACAGAATTTTTAGTTATCAAAGTACTATTTATTTAAAAAAGAC
>NZ_JAQFUL010000028.1:0-57029 GCF_027716265.1 Bacillus cereus group sp. Bc031 | reverse complement strand
CTCCATTGAATTTGCATACTTAGTATGCGAATTCAGGAGGTGTTTTTTTCATGTGCCACTATTCGGGTTCACTTCAACCTTTCGTTCAGGTAATAGAGCTTTTTTTATCCCTATATTTTCATTCGTACAACTACCCTGCGTAAAAACTCTCTTAATTAGGCCGACTTACTCGTCTTTCCAATTAAACGATGTAATATAAGTAACTGATATGCATTACATAATAAAAGTGGTATCACCATTAAATATAACCAATCTGTATCATTAATTCGAAGTGCTGGTACCCACTCAAGAATTGTTACAACCACCATAAAGAACAAAGCTGGCACAAATGCCTTTTTATTCGTTTCCTTACTTTTTATATAAGCAACGATGGCACCAAACATAAATAACACACCAGCAACAAGTATGTTATTCCCTAATGAAATTTCCCCATTTGCAATCAATACCGATCTTAAATACACAAAATCAAATAAAACGAATGCAATGAAGAAGAGCTGGACTATATTCCATAAAGAAGGTGACCTGAACATCCCTAATCCAAAACGATGGATTGTTAAATAGGCAAAGAACCCCATTTGACTTATCACACTAAAAATAAATCCTACACCCATCAACCAGAAGGAAACTGCCAAAATTTCCTTTCCGTCGAAATTTTGAAAAAATTTAACATACTTGTCCCACTCTAAAACAAATCCAATAATGACTGTACTAACCCCACCAAGAAACAACGTCGTAAAAAATAGTCGAACCCACTTGCGGCTATTCACAACACATCCCCCATTATCCTTATATTTCTAATTAAATTGTATCAATGACAATTTCAAAAAGCTAGCCATGTTCATGTATAAATTCCTTAAAGATATTTATATTAAAAAGAGAGAACTGTGCTGAAAGGAGTTCCAACTTATGAAACGGATGCTGCTCGTTTTGACTTCTTCTTTTCTATTTCTTGTACTTGTAGCATGTGCACAAGAAAAAGAAGCAAAGTCCGAACTTGATTATGATCAAACGAAGAAAATGATTGTTGATATTTTAAAAACCGATCAAGGTAAGAAAGCCATTCAAGATGTGTTAACTGATGAAAAAATGAAACAAGCACTCATACTAGATGAAACAGTAGTAAAGAAAACGATTGAAGATGCAATGGTATCCGATAAAGGGCAACAATTCTGGGAAAAGCTCTTTAAAGACCCTGAGTTCTCATCGAAATTCGCTAAAAGTATGGGAAAAGAACAAACAGCCTTAATGAAAACATTACTAAAAGACCCTGAATACCAAGCAGGCGTTATAGAAATTATGAAAAACCCTGAAGTAGAAAAAATGATGTTACAAACAATGAAGAGCAAAGAATACCGTCAATATTTACAACAAGTATTAACAGAAACTGCTGAAAGCCCACTCTTCCAAGCTAAGATGATTGATATTATTAGTAAAGGTGTCCAAAAAGCCGAAAAAAGTGGTTCTGATAAAAAGGAAGCCGGCGGTGAAGGTGGTTCCCAAGAAGGTAAAAAGGAACAGCAGTAAAAATAATAACGATAATAATGAGTGGACAATACATGTATCATCCACTCATTATTATTTTATTTTTGCGCAACAGTTGTTTTATCAATTACCGCTTCAGCTATTGTGCGATAAATAAGACCTGTCGTATGCGTATCTTCATATACTGACGGCGCAAAATCTTCTTTATTCCAATCAGGTTGTTGAAGCGGGATTCGGCCAAGTACTTCTGTTTGAAGTTCTGTAGCTAATTTATCTCCACCACCTCTTCCAAACACATATTCTTTTTCGCCAGTTGTTTTACTTTCAAAATAAGCCATATTTTCAACAACACCAAGAATGCAATGTTCTGTACGTAAAGCCATTGCTCCAGCACGTGCTGCTACAAATGCCGCTGTTGGATGCGGTGTTGTGACAATAATCTCTTTACAAGCCGGCAACATCGAATGTAAGTCTAGCGCAACATCACCTGTACCTGGTGGTAAATCTAAAACTAAATAATCTAAATCGCCCCACTCTACTTCCGTAAAGAAGTGATTTAACATTTTCCCGAGCATAGGCCCTCTCCAAATAACCGGTGCATTATCTTCTACAAAGAATCCCATTGAGATTACCTTTACACCTAGACGCTCCACTGGAATGATTTTATCTCCTCTTACTACAGGGCGTTTTTCTATCCCCATCATATCAGGTACGCTAAAACCATAAATATCAGCATCAATGATACCAACTTTTTTCCCTAGACGAGCTAAAGCAATAGCAAGGTTAACAGAAACTGTTGATTTCCCTACTCCACCTTTTCCACTCGCCACTGCTAAAAATGTCGTTTTCGAATTTGGTGACAATAAAGATTCAGTTTGCTCTTCTTCTTGTTCTGGTGCAAACTGAGCTAATTCCTCTTCTGTAAATTCTGCAAAGCGAAGCCCTACTGTTGCTGCTCCTAGTTCTTTTACTAACTTTACAATTCCAGATTGCAATTGCATTTGTTCCGCGGTACCAGTTTTTACGATTGCAATTTTAACACTTACATGTTCCTTCTCAGGCTTGACTGTTACCTCTTTAATTGCCCCTGTTTCTTTTAACGTTTTATGTAAAAACGGATCTACAATCCCTTCTAACGCTTCCACTACTTGCTCTTTCGTTACCATAATTAGCCCAGCCCCCTGTATGAAAAATAACATAATGTTAATTAAATATATCTCTCTTTACTTTTGAAATAAATGCGTTTACATTTCCAGTATAACATATTTTCGGAAAACTTCGTTAACGAGAGGAACGCAAAAAAATCCTCCTTATTCTGGAGGATTTCCTTTTTCCGTGAAATAACGTAATATACCACGATATACAGCAGCTGCTACCTTTTGCTGATATTTCTCCGAATTTAACATATACCTTTCATTTACATTCGATAAAAAGCCAGCTTCAATTAAAGCACCTGGGTTTTTCGCATACTTTAATAAATACACATGAGAAATTGTTTTAGCAGAACGATTTGTATTCTCTAAACTCGTTCTCAACTCAGCTTGTATAAATTTCGCAGCACGTTCATTTTCAATTGAAGAACGGTAATAGAACGTTTGTGCGCCTTTTGATCCACTACTAGTTAAAGCATTTAAATGGATACTTGCAAAAAAATCTACATCGGGTTTATTAATAATCTCTACACGTTTTTTTAAATCTTCTGCTTTACGTCTACTATATGACTTTGTATCTTTCTGGGCTAAATCATAATCTCCCTCACGCGTTAAAATAACTAGTGCACCTTGCTCTTGTAAATAATCTTGCACCTTCTTTGTAATCTCAAGCGTAATATCTTTTTCTACAATATCCTTGCCACCAACAGCCCCTCCGTCTGGTCCACCATGCCCAGCATCTAATACGATTACTTTCCCTGATAAGGGTAAATTCCAAGCTCGCCACGATTTTGTAATTTGAAATTCTTGTTTGACTAAAAAAAACAAAATAACCGCAGCGAGTGCAAAAGAGATAATTCGAATTCTCTTCATACCTTTCCTCCTCCAGCTAGTCCCTCTAATTACTTATATGGGACAAGAGGAAAGTTTATGCTTGTCTTAATGAAGCTTTAATCGATATCTTCTTTCACCTTTTTCATATCCTTCCTGCCACCATAAGCCGATAAACTGCTGGCAAGATTCAAAAAGTAATTCCTCATCTTGTAACTTAATCTCCCGCATAGTCATGCTCGTTAAAAATTGAAATAGTGTTTCCGTTAATTGTTGCTCTTCTTCTAAGGCCCTATATTTCACATCAAAGAACGATTCGCCATAATAACCAAATTTGCTATATCTCGCTCCTAATAAATACGATTCTATCCCTAATTCAATGCAGTAATCTTCATACTGACGATGAAGTTCCTGCATCTGAAAGGCATCTCTAATATTTGAACGTAATGTTTTTAATGATAATTCCCGCAGCATCTTCCGCTCATATTTCAACTGCTTTTCTTTTTGTTTTTCTTGTAAGCTGACAATGACATTCATAGTACTTATAAACCTCCCTAATACGTATTAGTCTAAACTTCTAAAGAAGAAGCATACGCGAGAGGATAGCACTAAAATATTCCAAACTACAAAAATTTCAAAAGAGGAATGAAACATAAAAAACCCCAACCAAAATGGTTGGGGTTTGTAGTTCGCAAAAATTAACGTTTTGAGAACTGAGGTGCACGACGTGCGCCTTTAAGACCGTATTTTTTACGCTCTTTCATACGTGCGTCACGAGTTAATAGACCTGCACGTTTTAGTGTTAGACGGTATTCTGGATCAGCTTTTAATAAAGCGCGAGAAATACCGTGACGAATAGCACCAGCTTGACCAGTGTATCCACCACCATTTACGTTTACAAGTACATCGTAGTTACCTAAAGTTTCTGTTGCAACTAGAGGTTGTTTCACTACTTCACGTAATGCAGCAAATGGGATATAGTTTTCAAAATCACGACCGTTAATGATAACGCGTCCTTCGCCTGGAACTAGGCGTACGCGCGCTACTGAACTCTTACGACGTCCAGTGCCATAGTATTGAACCTGTGCCAAAGTAAGCCCTCCTTTAATTGATTATCCGCGAAGTTCGTAAACTTCTGGTTTTTGTGCTTGGTGTGGATGCTCTGCTCCAGCATACACGTTTAGTTTCTTAGAAACTTGACGGCCTAAGCGTCCTTTTGGAAGCATGCCTTTAATTGCAAGCTCTAACATTTGTACAGGGTAGTTTGTACGCATTTCAAGAGCTGTTCTTTGTTTAAGTCCACCTGGGTGGTTAGTGTGACGGTAGTAAATTTTATCGTTTAATTTATTACCTGTTAAATGAATTTTCTCAGCGTTAATAATAATTACATGATCACCCGTGTCAACGTGTGGTGTAAATGTAGGTTTGTTTTTACCACGTAAAATGGATGCTACTTCACTAGCAAGGCGACCTAAAGTTTGACCTTCAGCATCAACCACATACCATTTACGCTCAACTTCGTTAGCTTTTGCCATAAAAGTCGTACGCATGTGTTTCCCTCCTCGTTATCTTTTCCATAGAAAAAATCTATTGTTTATCTTAAACACGATTTCCTTCCGGGGCTAATCGTGGTTTTAGAAACAATACCATATGTTATGATATACTTTTGAGTTTCTAATGTCAAGCAAATGTTACACCAGGATTAGTTGTTATAGTTTACCTGCCATAAATAAAGCCCATGACCAGGAGCCATCTTTCCAGCAAACTGACGATTTTGTTTCGCTAAAATCTCTGGAATGCTATCCGGATCAAGCTTTCCTTGCCCTATGCTCAGTAACGTACCAACAATAATCCTGACCATATTATATAAAAATCCATTACCTACAAAACGAAAAATTAATTCGTCGTCCTGCTCAATTAGCTCGATTTCATAAATTGTTCTCACTTTATCTTTTTTGTCAGTTTTTGCCGAACAAAAAGAAGTGAAATCATGCGTTCCAATAAAATAAGGGATCGCTTTTCTTATAGCATTTATTTCGAGCGGATATGGATATTGATATACGTAATTTCTACGGAATACATCCGCAGTCTTTGATAATAATACACGATAACGATATTCTTTTCTCTCGACACCGTAACGTGCGTGAAATTCTTCTGTTTTTTTCTCTACCTGTGTGATAACAATATCATCTGGTAACATAGTGTTTAATGCATTGCTCCATTGCCACTCTTCAAGAGACAACGGTGTATCAAAGTGTATCACTTGTCCTTTAGCATGAACAGTAGAATCTGTTCTGCCCGATGCCTGAACACGAACAAGTTCCCCTTTATGCAATTTCTGCAAAGCTTTCTCTATCTCTTGTTGAACAGTACGATGCTGCGGTTGAATTTGATAACCACAAAAATGCATGCCATCATATGCAACCGTACATTTTATTCTATCCATTTCTTTATTCTCCATTACGATCGCACCCATGCCAAAATACAAGCTAAACAAAGTAAGCTTATAATCGTTACTGTATCGCTTGTTTTCCAGCGTAGTTGCCTAAATTTAGTACGTCCTTCGCCACTTTGATATCCACGGGCTTCCATAGCAATTGCTAAGTCTTCTGCACGCTTAAAAGCACTGATAAATAGAGGAACGAGTAGTGAAATGATAGCTTTCATCCTATCTTTTATCGGTCCCCCTGCAAAATCAATACCACGTGACGATTGTGCCTTCATTATTTTACTCGTTTCATCCATTAATGTCGGGATAAAACGAAGAGAAATTGACATCATTAATGCGATTTCATGAACAGGAACTTTTATACGCTTCAACGGCTTTAATAACGTCTCCAAACCATCTGTAATCTCAATGGGTGTCGTCGTTAACGTTAATAATGTCGTCATTAAAATAATAACGAAGAATCGTATAGAAATGTATATTCCTTGCTCTAATCCTTTTTCATGTATCGAAAACCAACCAAGCTGGAATAGTACTTCCCCTTCTTTATTTGTTAAAATATGCAGGAAAAATGTAAAAAGAAAAATCCATAGAATTGGTTTTAAGCCCGAAAGTACATAACGAATCGGCACTTTTGCAAAAAATAAAGCAATGAGTGCATATAAAAATAAAAATCCATATGAAATCGCATTATTTGCTAAGAAAACAACAAATACATATAAAAAGACAATCAGCAGCTTCGTACGTGGATCAAGTTGATGAATAAGAGAATTCCCTGGAATATATCTTCCAATAATCAACTGCTGCATGATTCATGACCACCTTTTCGTAACACCTGCACAACTTCATGAGTAAGATCCTCTAAAGATAAGGTAGCCTTTGGGATTGAAATGCCAAACTTCTCTTCAATTGCACGTTTATACTTTAAAGACATAGGAAGATCCACACCAATTTTCTCTAGTTCATCAGCATGTGAAAATACTTCCTCTGCACTTCCTTGCAAAAAGACCGTTCCTTTATGCATGACTACAATCTGCTCGGCATATTTAGCAGCATCCTCCATATTATGCGTTACAAGGATAACTGTAAGGCCTTTCTCCTTATGTAGCTTATAAAACATCTCCATAAGTTCATTTTGCCCTTTTGGATCTAGTCCTGCTGTAGGTTCATCTAATACAAGCACTTCGGGTTCCATCGCTAATACGCCTGCTATCGCAACACGCCTCATTTGCCCACCACTTAACTCAAATGGTGAACGTACTAACAGTTCTGGTTCTAACCCTACAAGTTGAATTGCCTCTCTTGCCTTTTGCTTCGCTTCTTCTACAGATACACCAAAATTAGTAGGTCCGAAGCAAATATCTTTCTCCACAGTCTCTTCAAACAACTGATGTTCTGGGAATTGAAAGACAACACCTACCTTTTTACGTAGTGGCTTTAGCTTTTTTTCTTTCTTTCCTGCCGAAATGAAATGTTCACCAATTTGAACTGTGCCATTTGTCGGCTGCAATAAACCATTTAAATGTTGAATCATCGTCGACTTACCTGAACCAGTATGACCGATAATGGCATAATAGCCCCCACTTGGAAACGACACGTCTACATCATAAAGTGCGCGTCTTTCAAATGGAGTTTTATATTGATAACGATGTTCTACTTTTTGGAATGTAATCTCCAAAGTTCGTTCACCAAGCTTTCCATTGTAAGATGCGTATTTTGCAAGAGAATTTCATTTCTTTTTAATAATTCTGCTATTTTCACTGAAAATGGTACATCTAATCCAATTTCTTGGAGCATATGAGAGGACTTGAAAATTTGTTCTGGAGTCCCTTCCTCTAATATCTCTCCCTTATTTAAAATAATGACACGGTCTGACTGTGCCGCTTCTTCTAAATCGTGCGTAATTGATAACACAGTAATACCTTTTTCATTAACAAGTTGTCTAACCGTTTCTACCACTTCACGTCTCCCTTGAGGGTCTAGCATTGACGTTGCTTCATCTAATATCAAAATAGACGGCTGAAGTGCTAAAACGCCTGCTATTGCTACTCGCTGCTTTTGCCCACCAGATAACGAATGTGGCTCATCATTAAGAAAACCTTCCATACGGACTAGTCGTAAGGCCTGATCTAATCTTTCTACCATTTGCTCTCTTGGCATTCCGATATTCTCTAAACCAAAGACAACGTCATCTTGCACTGTCGTTCCAACAAATTGATTATCTGGATTTTGAAATACCATCCCAATTTGTTTTCGAACATCCCATACCGTTTCCTCTGACAAAACCATTGTATCATTTACTGTAATTGTCCCTGCTTCCGGCAAAAACAAACCATTCAATAATTTTGCAAGTGTAGACTTCCCAGAACCGTTTTGTCCAATAACAGATACCCATTCTCCTTCATATAAGGAGAATGAAACATCTTTTAATGCATAAGTGGCTGCACCAGGATATTGAAATGATATATTTTCTGTCCGAAGTTTCTCTTTTTTCAATACAAGGCACCCTTTCCTTCGCCAAGTAAGCCTATTTTTATATTTAAAAAAAAGGGCCATGACCAGTTTCTTGAAAAGAACTGTCCTGCCCTTTTAATTATCATTATACTAACTCGATAATTACCATTGGTGCTGCGTCTCCGCGACGTGGACCAATTTTTGCAATACGAGTGTATCCGCCTTGGCGCTCAGCATAGCGTGGAGCTACATCAGCGAATAGTTTTTGAAGTGCATCTTGACCAGTCTCAGCGTTAGCTACTTCATTGCGAATGAAAGCTGCTGCTTGACGACGAGCATGAAGATCTCCGCGTTTACCTAAAGTGATCATTTTTTCCACTACAGAACGAAGTTCTTTTGCACGAGTTTCTGTCGTTTGGATGCGCTCGTTGATAATTAAATCAGTAGCTAAGTCACGTAACATAGCTTTACGTTGCGCACTTGTACGGCCTAATTTTCTGTATGCCATTCGTAGTTCCCTCCTTTGTTGATGGGTTTAAATCCTCAGTCGTCTTTACGTAAACCTAAACCTAATTCCTCAAGTTTATGTTTAACTTCTTCTAAGGATTTACGTCCTAAGTTACGAACTTTCATCATATCTTCTTCTGTTTTGTTCGCAAGCTCTTGTACAGTATTAATTCCTGCACGTTTTAGGCAATTATAAGAACGAACAGAAAGGTCTAGTTCTTCGATAGTCATCTCAAGAACTTTCTCTTTTTGATCTTCTTCCTTCTCGACCATAATCTCAGCATTTTGTGCTTCATCAGTTAAACCAACAAAGATATTTAAATGCTCAGTTAAGATTTTGGCACCTAAAGAGATAGCTTCTTTTGGCCCGATGCTTCCATCCGTCCATACATCAAGCGTAAGCTTATCATAATTAGCCACTTGTCCGACACGTGTCTTTTCCACTTGGTAAGTCACACGTGATACTGGAGTATAAATAGAATCAATAGGAATTACTCCTATTGGTTGATCTTCGCTTTTATTTGCATCAGCTGGCGTATACCCACGGCCACGCTTTGCAGTTAAACGCACGCGGAAATGCGCATCTTTTGCTAACGTTGCAATGTGTAAATCTGGATTTAAGATTTCTACATCACTATCGTGAGTAATATCAGCAGCTGTGACAATACCTTCGCCCTGCACATCAATTTCCAACGTCTTCTCTTCTTCAGAGTAGATTTTAAGAGCTAACTTTTTCAAGTTTAAGATGATCGTTGTAACGTCTTCTACTACGCCCTCAACTGTTGAAAATTCATGTAATACGCCATCGATTTGGATAGCAGTAACAGCGGCACCAGGGAGTGAAGATAAAAGAATACGACGTAAGGAGTTACCCAACGTAGTACCATATCCACGCTCAAGCGGTTCAATTACGAATTTACCATATTTAGCATCTTCGTTAAGTTCAACCGTTTCGATTTTCGGCTTTTCGATTTCAATCATTAACTAAACCCTCCTTCAAAACGTCGAAACCCCGGTTAAACAAAGGTATAACCCCTGTCTAACCGAAAGTCCCCCTTAGGCAGTTCCCGATTGTGCACAACAAGCGATGTTTCTGTACGAAATTTCTCGATAATGCATCATATCCATTATAGACAAAAGGGAAAATTCTATACAGAAAAATTACACACGACGACGTTTTGGTGGACGACATCCATTATGAGGAACTGGAGTAACATCTCTAATTGCTGTTACTTCTAGACCTGCAGCTTGAAGAGCACGAATTGCAGCTTCACGACCAGCACCAGGACCTTTAACAGTAACCTCTAAAGTTTTTAAACCGTGCTCCATTGCAGCTTTAGCAGCAGTTTCAGCAGCCATTTGCGCAGCGAATGGAGTAGATTTACGAGATCCACGGAAACCAAGTGCACCAGCACTAGACCAAGAAAGCGCGTTACCGTGAGTATCTGTAAGTGTTACGATTGTGTTGTTGAAAGTAGAACGAATATGAGCTACACCAGCTTCAATATTCTTTTTCACACGTTTTTTACGAGTGTTTGTTTTACGTGCCATTGTTAGTTCAACCTCCTTTACTTATTATTTCTTTTTATTTGCTACTGTACGACGTGGACCTTTACGTGTACGAGCATTGTTTTTAGAGTTTTGACCACGAACTGGTAAACCACGACGGTGACGAAGACCACGGTAAGAACCGATCTCCATTAGACGTTTGATGTTAAGAGATACTTCACGACGAAGGTCTCCCTCAACTTTAATACGATCGATGATATCACGGATACGTCCTAATTCGTCTTCCGTTAAATCACGAACTCGTGTTTCTTCAGAAACACCAGCTTCAGCAAGAATTTTTTCAGCAGTTGTGCGACCAATGCCGAATACGTAAGTTAAAGAAATAACAACGCGTTTGTCACGAGGAATATCTACACCTGCGATACGTGCCATTCCGAATGCACCTCCTTCTGATTAACCTTGTTTTTGTTTATGTTTAGGGTTTTCACAAATAACCATTACTTTTCCACGTCTACGAATAACTTTACATTTTTCGCAGATTGGTTTAACTGACGGTCTTACTTTCATGTCTCGAACCTCCTTAAAGATTACGGAGTGCTATATTATTTAAAACGGTACGTAATACGACCACGATTTAAATCGTACGGAGATAATTCTACCGTAACTTTGTCTCCTGGTAAAATACGAATGAAGTTCATACGGATTTTACCAGAAACGTGAGCCAATACGACATGCCCATTCTCTAATTCTACTTTGAACATAGCATTTGGCAACGTTTCAAGAACGGTACCTTCGACTTCAATTACATCATCTTTAGCCATTCAATAGTTCTCCCTTCTTCAAATCAGTAACATTTTACACTGCTCTGAAATCCCGGAGAGCCAGCTACTTATAAAGTGGTAAGGATTTCGTATCCTGCTTCTGTAAGAGCAATCGTGTGCTCAAAATGGGCACACCATTTACCATCTACCGTTACCACTGTCCAGTCATCAGATAGTGTTTTTACATATCGTCTTCCTTGATTCACCATCGGCTCAACACAGATGACCATTCCCGGCTTTAATCTAGGGCCTCTATTTGGTGGACCATAGTGCGGGATTTGAGGGTCCTCATGTAAGTCTTGCCCGATTCCGTGACCAACATACTCCCTAACGATCGAAAATCCATTCTCTTCAGCATGGGTTTGAACCGCATGTGAGATATTTGATAATCTCTCGCCTGGTTTTACTTGTTCTAGACCAAGATACAACGATTTTTCTGTGACATCAAGTAGCTTTTGAACAGATTCAGAAATGTTTCCAACTGGATACGTCCATGCAGAATCTCCATGGTACCCATTGTATTTCGCACCAATATCGATACTGATGATATCGCCCTCTTTGAGCTTGCGCTTCCCTGGAATTCCGTGTACAAGCTCTTCATTTACAGAAGCACATATGCTCCCCGGAAATCCGTTGTATCCTTTAAAAGATGGCGTAGCACCATATTTTTGAATCGTCTTTTCCGCTATTTGATCGAGCTCTTTCGTTGTAATTCCTGGAGTAATGTGCTGTTTTAACTCTTGATGAGTCAAAGCAACGATCCTGCCCGCTTCTCGCATGATTTCTATCTCGCGAGGAGTTTTGCAGATTATCATTACGCTAAGCCTCCGATGAGAACATCGATATCAGCAAATACTTTATTGATATCTTGCTCACCATTAATGCTTTGTAAGTAACCAAGCTCCTCGTAGAAATCAAGCAAAGGTTTAGTTTGCTTAATATTTACATCTAAGCGATTTGCTACAGTTTCTTCATTGTCATCAGAGCGTTGATATAACTCGCCACCACATTTATCGCACACGTCAGCTTTTGCTGGCGGATTGAATTCTAAGTGGTAAGTCGCACCGCACTCTTTACAAATGCGACGGCCTGTAAGGCGTTTTAATAACAATCCTGAATCCACATTAATGTTTAAAACATAGTCGATTTTTTTGCCAAGATCTTTCATAATCTCTTCAAGAGCTGATGCTTGTGCAACAGTTCGTGGGAAACCGTCTAATAAGAAGCCTCTTACGCAGTCTTCTTGACTTAAACGTTCACGAACGATTCCGATTGTAACTTCATCTGGAACAAGTGCACCTTTATCAATAAAGGATTTTGCTTGTAAACCCATTTCAGTTTCAGCCTTCATAGCTGCACGGAACATATCTCCTGTTGAGATGTGAGGGATGTTATACTTGGCAACAATCTGTTCGGCTTGTGTACCTTTACCAGCACCAGGAAGCCCCATTAAAATTAAGTTCATCCTTGTTCCCCCTCAGAGTACATGAGCATGTAGGGAAGACAATACTTCCCACTTACTCACTGCTTGATAAACCCTTTGTAATGGCGTTTTACCAGTTGGCTTTCTAGTTGCTTCATTGTTTCTAAAGCAACGCCGACAACGATTAACATACTCGTTCCACCGATCTGTGCAGATGGAGGAAGATTTCCCAGCTTCGTAAAGATAACTGGTAAGATTGCAATCGCTGCTAGGAAAATTGATCCTACAAAGGTCAAACGATACAAGATTTTTGTTAGATATTGTTCTGTATTCTTACCCGGACGAATACCTGGAACATATCCACCTTGTTTGTTTAGATTCTCTGACATTTGCTCTGGATTAACCTGAACAAACGCATAGAAATATGTGAAGGCTACAATGAGCGCAACATATATGATCATTCCCACTGGGTGAGAATAGTTAAAGTTTGCAATAATCCACTGCGATACATCATGTTTCGGGAAGAACTGCGCAATAGTCGGAGGAGTAATTAAGAATGAAACAGCAAAAATTACTGGAATAACACCAGCACTATTTACCTTAAGCGGTAAATGTGTGTTTTGTGCTCCAGCATAACCACCATTTCCTCCTGTTACACGCTTCGCATATTGAATTGGGATCTTTCTAACAGCCTGTTGAATGAAAATAACACCCACAATAACTGCTAACACAGCTAGTAAAATCAATGCAACTTTAACGATACTCATGAACAATTGATCTCCGATATTTTGAAACTGTTGCTGATACACTTGAGATATAACACTTGGGATCGCTGCGGCAATACCACCAAAGATTAGGATGGAAATACCATTACCTACACCTTTAGCTGTAATCTGTTCACCTAACCACATTAAAAATGCAGTACCAGCAGTCAGTACCGTAGCAATGTATAAATAAGTGCTCCAACCAGGATTCAAAATTAATTGTCCACCTACCATACCGTTAAAACCGATTGACATACCAAACCCCTGAATAAACGCAAGAACAATTGTAAAATAACGCGTGAATTGCGTTAATTTACGACGGCCCATTTCACCTTGCTTCGCCCATTCCGAAAATTTAGGAACAACATCCATCTGCAATAATTGCACGATGATGGATGCTGTAATATACGGCATGATTCCCATCGCAAAGATGGAGAAGTTTTTCAAGGCTCCACCGCCAAATGTATTTAGAATACCTAAAGCATTTAATTGATCTTGTGCCTTCAGTACGTCTCCATTTGTAAATGGCACGGGGATAAACGTGCCAATCCTGAATACGATTAACATCGCTAAAGTGAATAATATTTTACGTCTTATCTCAGCAACGCGCATAAAGTTGGAGATTGTACGAAACATTAGATCACCTCAACTGATCCGCCAGCTGCTTCAATTGCTTCTTTAGCACTTGAAGAGAACTTGTGCGCTTTAACAGTTAGTTTTTTCTCTACTGCGCCGCTTGCAAGAATTTTAACACCGTCGTTTAATTTGCTGATAACGCCAGTTTCCAGCAATAATTCAGGTGTTACTTCTGTACCATCTTCAAAACGATTTAACGTTGATAAGTTTACAATAGCAAACTCTTTACGGTTAATGTTTGTGAAGCCGCGTTTTGGTAAACGACGGAATAATGGAGTTTGACCACCTTCGAAGCCAAGACGAACACCGCCGCCAGAACGTGCGTTTTGTCCTTTATGACCTTTACCAGCAGTTTTACCGTTACCAGAACCGATACCACGACCGACACGGTTACGTACTTTACGAGAACCTTCTGCAGGTTTTAATTCATGAAGTTTCATTCCCAGGCACCTCCTTATATTAATGAGTTATCCTTAAGCTTCTTTTACAGTTACAAGGTGAGAAACTTTGTTGATCATACCAAGAATAGCAGGAGTTTCTTCCTTAACTACAGTTGAATTCAACTTTTTAAGACCTAAAGCTTCTACCGTCGCACGTTGATCTTGTGGACGACCAATTACACTACGAGTGAGGGTAATTTCTAACTTTTTCGCCATTTGTTTTCCCTCCTTAACCTAGTAGCTCTTCTACAGATTTACCGCGTAATTTTGCAACATCTTCAGCGCGCTTAAGTTCGCTTAATCCGTTCACAGTAGCGCGAATCATGTTGATTGGTGTGTTAGAACCAAGAGATTTCGAAAGAATATCTTGTACACCTGCTAATTCAAGGACCGCACGAACAGGTCCACCAGCAATAACACCAGTACCCTCAGCAGCAGGCTTTAAGAATACTTCACCAGCTCCAAAATGACCGTTGATTGTGTGTGGAATTGTTGTACCAACTAATGGTACAGCGATTAAGTTTTTCTTAGCGTCTTCGATAGCTTTGCGGATTGCGTCTGGTACCTCTTGTGCTTTACCAGTACCGAATCCAACATGACCGTTTTTATCGCCAACTACAACTAGTGCAGCAAAGCGGAAACGACGACCACCCTTAACAACTTTCGCGACACGATTTATCGTAACTACACGTTCTTCAAGTTCTAATTTACTTGGGTCAATGCGATGCATCAATTTTCCCTCCTTTGACCATTAAAATTGTAATCCAGCCTCACGAGCAGCTTCAGCTAGAGCTTTAACACGGCCATGGTATAAGTAACCACCGCGATCAAATACTACTTCTTTAACGCCTTTCTCTACAGCACGCTTAGCAACTGATTCTCCAACTTTCGTAGCAGCTTCAATATTGCTAGTACCGTTAAGAGCAAGGTCTTTATCAAGAGTAGATGCACTTACTAACGTTACACCATTTACATCATCAATAACTTGAGCGTAAATATGTTGGTTAGAACGGAACACGTTTAAACGTGGACGTTCTGCAGTACCAGTAAGTTTAGCACGTACACGCGCATGTCTTTTCTTACGAGTCGCATTTTTATCAGCTTTAGTGATCATTCTTGTCACTCCTTTCTCTCACCTAACGGGTTTACTTAGCAGTTTTACCTTCTTTACGACGAACAACTTCGCCTTCGTAACGAATACCTTTACCTTTGTAAGGCTCAGGAGCACGTACAGCGCGGATGTTAGCAGCGAATTCGCCAACACGTTGCTTGTCGATACCTTTGATTACGATCTTAGTTGGTGCAGGTACTTCAACTTCAAGACCTGCTTCCGGAGTCATTTCTACTGGATGAGAATAACCTACGCTTAATACAAGTTTATCACCTTGTTTTTGAGCACGGTAACCAACACCGACTAATTCAAGTCCGCGTGCGAAACCTTCAGTTACACCTTCAACCATGTTTCCGATTAAAGCACGAGTTGTACCGTGTAATGCACGGTGTTCCTTCTGTTCAGATGGACGCTCAACTGTTAATGTATTCTCTTCAATTTTGATAAGCATATCAGCATTGAAAGTACGAGTTAATTCACCTTTAGGGCCTTTTACTGTTACAGTATTGTCTTCTGCAACTGTAATAGTAACACCTGCAGGGATTTCAAGAATCTTTTTACCAATACGAGACATGTGGTCACACCTCCGTTCGTTTTAAATATATATTACCAAACGTATGCTACTACTTCTCCACCAGTTTGTAATTGACGAGCGTCTTTGTCTGTCATTACTCCCTTAGATGTAGAAACAAGAGCGATACCTAATCCGTTAAGTACACGTGGTACTTCGTCAGCTTTAGCGTAAACGCGTAAGCCAGGTTTACTGATACGTTTTAATCCAGTGATTACACGTTCGTTGTTTGCACCATATTTCAGGAAAATACGAAGGATACCTTGTTTGTTATCCTCGATGTATTCTACATCACGAATGAAACCTTCACGTTTTAAAAGTTCAGCGATCTCTTTTTTGATTTTAGAAGCAGGAACCTCTAATTTCTCATGACGTACCATGTTCGCATTACGGATGCGAGTAAGCATGTCTGCAATTGGATCTGTCATCACCATGTGTTTTACCTCCTTCCCATTTGTGGGTTTTACCAACTAGCTTTTTTAACACCAGGAATTTGACCTTTATATGCAAGTTCACGGAAACAAATACGGCAAAGTTTAAATTTGCGGTATACAGAATGCGGACGACCGCAGCGTTCGCAACGTGTATACTCTTGTACTTTAAACTTAGGAGTACGCTTTTGTTTCGCAATCATAGATTTTTTAGCCACGTTTTCGCCTCCTCTACTTAGCGTTGGCTTCCATTATTTTTGGAATGGCATACCGAATTGTGTTAAAAGTTCACGAGCTTCTTCATCAGTGTTCGCTGTAGTAACGATTACGATGTCCATACCGCGGACTTTGCTTACTTTATCATAATCAATCTCAGGGAAAATAAGTTGCTCTTTAACACCTAATGTATAGTTTCCACGACCATCGAATGATTTCTTAGAAACACCACGGAAATCACGTACACGTGGTAAAGAAACTGATACTAATTTATCGAAGAACTCATACATTTGCTCGCCGCGTAAAGTTACTTTCGCACCGATTGGCATACCTTCACGAAGACGGAAACCAGCGATTGATTTTTTAGCACGAGTTACAACAGGTTTTTGACCTGCGATTTGTGTTAATTCTTCTACTGCGTTGTCTAAAGCTTTTGAGTTAGATACCGCGTCACCAACACCAGTGTTGATTACGATCTTTTCGATTTTTGGTACCTGCATTACAGATTTATAGTTAAACTTGCTCATTAGAGCAGGAGTAATTTCCTTTTGGAACTTCTCTTTAAGGCGATTCAATGAAGTGACCTCCTTTCTTAAGAAAATTATTTATCTAATAATTCACCAGATTTTTTTGCAATACGAACTTTTTTACCATCTTCTACCTTGAAGCCTACGCGAGTAGGTTCACCTGTTTTCGGATCTAAAATCATAACGTTAGAAACGTGAATAGGTGCCTCTTTAGTAATAATTCCACCTTGTGGATTTAATTGAGATGGCTTAGAGTGCTTCTTAACGATGTTAACACCCTCAACGATAACACGGTTTTGCTTTGGGAAAGCCACAAGGATAACGCCTTGTTTTCCTTTGTCTTTACCAGTGATTACCTGTACTTTATCACCTTTTTTTACATGCATCTTAATTCTGCACCTCCTTAGCAAGGCAATACCTTAAATTATAGAACTTCTGGAGCTAAAGAAACGATCTTCATGAAGTTGCTATCACGTAATTCACGAGCTACTGGTCCGAAGATACGAGTACCACGTGGGCTCTTATCGTCTTTAATGATAACCGCTGCGTTTTCATCAAATTTGATGTAAGAACCATCCGGACGACGAGCACCGCTCTTCGTACGTACTACTACTGCTTTAACAACGTCACCTTTTTTAACAACGCCACCTGGTGTTGCTTGTTTTACCGTAGCAACGATAATGTCACCAATGTTAGCATATTTACGACCAGAGCCGCCTAATACTTTAATTGTTAAAAGTTCACGTGCACCAGAGTTGTCAGCAACTTTCAAACGAGATTCTTGTTGGATCATGTTATGAAACCTCCCTTCGGACTAAAAATTCCGATTCGTCTATTTAGATAATAACCGCTTCTTCAACGATTTCAACTAAACGGAAACGCTTAGTAGCAGAAAGCGGGCGAGTTTCCATGATTTTTACGATATCGCCAAGTTTCGCTTGGTTTTGCTCATCATGGGCTTTGTACTTCTTAGAATACTTAACACGTTTTCCGTACAAGGAATGAGTTTTGTAAGTTTCAACTAAAACTGTAATCGTTTTGTCCATTTTGTCAGACACTACACGACCAGTATAAACTTTGCGTTGGTTACGTTCGCTCACTATGCAAACCTCCCCTCAATTTATCGATTAATTCCGATCTCTCTTTCACGAACTACAGTTTTCATACGAGCAATTGCCTTACGCACTTCACGAATGCGAGTTGGATTCTCTAATTGTCCTGTAGCAAGTTGGAAGCGAAGATTAAACAACTCTTCCTTTAAAGCTTTAACTTTTGTTTCGATTTCGGCAGTGGTTAATTCACGAATATCATTAGTTTTCATTAGATTCACCACCATTTTCTTCACGTTTTACGAATTTACATTTCACAGGTAACTTGTGAGCTGCAAGACGTAATGCTTCGCGTGCTACCTCTTCAGATACACCCGCGATTTCGAACATAATTTTCCCAGGTTTTACTACTGCTACCCAGCCTTCTGGTGCCCCTTTACCGGAACCCATACGTACTTCTAGAGGTTTTGCAGTGTAAGGTTTAGAAGGGAAAATTTTAATCCATACTTTACCGCCACGTTTCATGTAACGAGTCATTGCACGACGAGCAGCTTCGATTTGACGGTTTGTAATCCATGAAGCAGCTTGTGCTTGTAAACCGAATTCACCGAAAGCTACTTCAGTTCCACCTTTAGCACGACCACGCATTTTACCACGATGCTCTCTACGATATTTTACGCGTTTTGGCATTAACATATTATTTTCCTCCTTCCTCAGAAGCTTTCTTTTTTGTAGGAAGGACTTCTCCACGGTAGATCCATACTTTTACGCCTAATTTACCGTATGTTGTATCAGCTTCAACTGCTGCATAGTCAATATCAGCGCGAAGTGTATGAAGTGGAACAGTTCCTTCACTGTAAGATTCTGCACGAGCGATATCAGCTCCGCCAAGACGACCAGAAACCTGTGTTTTAATACCTTTAGCACCTGCACGCATAGCACGTTGAATAACTTGCTTTTGTGCACGACGGAATGATACACGGTTTTCTAATTGACGAGCGATGTTTTCGCCTACTAATTTAGCGTTAAGATCAGCTCTCTTAACTTCTAAAATGTTGATGTGTACACGCTTGCCTGTTAATTGGTTAAGAGCTTTACGAAGTGCTTCAACTTCAGTACCACCTTTACCAATTACCATACCAGGTTTTGCAGTGTGAATTGTAACATTTACACGATTTGCTGCACGTTCGATTTCTACTTTAGCAACAGCAGAATCTTTTAAGCGTACATTAATGTACTCACGGATTTTGATGTCTTCATGTAATAATGTAGCGTAATCTTTCTCAGCGAACCAACGAGATTCCCAGTCACGGATAACGCCGACACGAAGACCAATTGGATTAACCTTTTGACCCATCGATTATCCCTCCTTCTTTTCTGATACCACAACTGTGATGTGGCTTGTGCGTTTGTTAATTTGGCTTGCACGACCCATTGCACGTGGACGGAAACGTTTTAACGTTGGACCTTCGTCAACGAAAACTTTCTCAACAACTAGGTTGTTAATGTCCATTTCATAATTGTGCTCTGCATTTGCGATTGCAGATTTTAAAACTTTTTCTACAACTGGAGAAGCAGTTTTTGGTGTGTGGTTAAGGATAGCAATCGCTTCACCCACTTGCTTACCTCGGATTAAGTCTACAACTAAACGAACTTTACGAGGAGCAATACGAACTGTTCTCGCTACTGCTTTAGCTTGCATTGAAGTGCCTCCTCTCATTATCTTCTAGTTTTCTTATCGTCAGCATCATGACCTTTATACGTACGAGTTGGTGCGAATTCACCTAACTTGTGGCCTACCATGTCTTCAGTAACATATACAGGTACATGTTTACGACCGTCATATACAGCGATTGTGTGACCGATGAACTGAGGGAAGATCGTTGAACGACGAGACCAAGTTTTAACAACTTGCTTTTGCTCAGTTTCATTTAGCTTTGCAATTTTACTCATTAAATGATCATCGACAAATGGTCCTTTTTTCAAGCTACGAGCCATTTTGGTGCCTCCCTTCGTGATTGCCGTACGGTTCTCAAAGTGAACCGTACTACAATCCCATTATTTTTTACGACGACGAACGATGAATTTGTCAGACGCTTTGTTTTTCTTACGAGTTTTGAATCCAAGAGTTGGTTTACCCCATGGAGACATTGGAGACTTACGTCCGATTGGTGAACGTCCTTCACCACCACCGTGTGGGTGATCAACTGGGTTCATTACAGAACCACGAACAGTTGGGCGCTTACCTAACCAGCGAGAGCGACCAGCTTTACCGATCTTGATAAGTTCGTGTGACTCGTTACCAACTTGACCTACAGTTGCACGGCAAGCAGATAATACAAGACGCACTTCACCAGAAGTTAAACGTACAAGAACGTATTTACCTTCTTTACCAAGTACTTGTGCAGATGTACCAGCAGAACGAACTAATTGTCCACCACGACCTGGTTTAAGCTCGATGTTATGAACAACAGTACCTACTGGAATGTTGATTAATGGTAATGCGTTACCGATTTTAATGTCAGCTTCAGCGCCAGACATAATTTCCATACCTACTTCTAAGTTCTTAGGAGCAAGAATGTAACGTTTTTCACCGTCAACGTAGTTAATTAATGCGATATTCGCAGAGCGGTTTGGATCGTATTCGATCGTAGCAACGCGTCCTGGAATTCCATCTTTGTTACGTTTGAAGTCGATGATACGGTATTGACGCTTATGTCCGCCACCTTGATGACGTACAGTGATTTTACCTTGGTTATTACGACCAGCCTTTTTGCTTAAAGGAGCAAGTAAAGACTTTTCGGGTCTGTCAGTCGTGATTTCAGCGAAATCATTCGTAGTCATGTTACGACGACCGTTAGTAGTTGGATTATACTTTTTAATTCCCATCTCAATTTCCCTCCTTCTTTAGTAAGAATTAAACGCCTTGGAAGATTTCGATTTCTTTGCTGTCAGCAGTTAGCTTAACGATTGCTTTACGACGACGGCTAGTAAAACCAGCGTGACGACCAACGCGTTTTGCTTTCGGCTTGTAGTTCATGATGTTCACTTTTTCTACTTTAACACCAAAGATCGCTTCTAGAGCATCTTTAACTTCTGTTTTATTAGATTTAACGTCCACATCGAACGTGTATTTTTTTTCAGCCATCATTTCCATAGAACGTTCAGTGATAACTGGGCGCTTAATGATATCACGAGGATCTCTCATTATGCAAGCACCTCCTCTACTTTTTCCACTGCCGCTTTTGTCATGATTAGCTTATCATGATGAAGCACGTCTAAAACGTTTACGCCATCAGCAGTGATTACTGTTACTCCAGGGATATTGCGAGCAGATAACTCTACAGATTCATTTGCATCAGCAGTTACGATAAGAGCTTTCTTCTCAACAGTTAATCCTTTAAGTACTGCTAGCATATCTTTTGTTTTTGGTGCATTTAACACTAGGTCTTCAAGAACTACAATGTTGTTCTCAACTACTTTAGTAGCTAATGCAGATTTGATTGCTAAACGACGAACTTTCTTAGGAAGTTTGTACGCATAGCTTCTTGGTGTAGGTCCGAATACCGTACCACCACCACGCCATTGAGGAGAGCGGATAGACCCTTGACGAGCACGTCCAGTTCCTTTTTGACGCCATGGTTTACGACCACCACCGCGAACTTCAGAGCGAGTTTTTACTTTGTGTGTACCTTGACGTAAAGATGCACGTTGCATCATTACAGCTTCGAAAAGTACAGCTTCATTTGGTTCGATACCGAAAATAGCTTCAGCTAATTCGATTTCACCAACCTGTGAACCAGTTTGGTTATATACAGTAACTTTTGGCATTGGAATTCCTCCTTCCTATTGTGAATTATTTGCTAACCTTCACAGCGCCTTGAACAACTACAAGAGATTTCTTAGCACCTGGAACGTTACCTTTTACTAGTAATAAGTTGCGCTCAGTGTCAACTTGAACGATTTCTAAGTTTTGGATAGTAACTTGGTCTCCACCCATACGTCCAGCAAGTTTTTTGCCTTTGAATACACGGTTCGGAGCAACTGGGCCCATTGAACCTGGACGACGGTGATAGCGAGAACCATGAGACATAGGTCCGCGAGATTGTCCGTGGCGTTTGATAACACCTTGGAAACCTTTACCTTTAGAAATTCCTGTTACATCAACGATTTCACCTGTAGCGAATACGTCAACTTTTACCTCTTGACCAACCTCTAATCCGTCCACGTCTGCATCGCGGATTTCGCGAATGAAGCGCTTAGGAGTTGTAGATGCTTTAGCAGTGTGGCCTTGTTCAGGTTTGTTAGTTAACTTTTCACGCTTATCTTCAAATCCTAACTGAATTGCGTTGTAGCCATCAGTTTCAGTTGTTTTCTTTTGAAGAACAACGTTTGGATTAGCAGCGATAACTGTTACTGGGATTAACTCACCGTTCTCAGCAAATACTTGAGTCATACCGATCTTTCTTCCTAAGATTCCTTTGGTCATGAGTTACACCTCCTACATTTTTAAGTTATATAAATTATAGTTTGATTTCGATATCTACACCAGATGGTAAGTCTAAACGCATTAATGAATCTACTGTTTGTGGAGTAGGACTCACGATGTCGATTAGACGTTTGTGCGTGCGCATTTCGAATTGCTCACGAGAATCTTTGTACTTATGAACAGCACGAAGAATTGTGTAAACAGTTTTTTCAGTTGGTAATGGGATCGGACCAGAAACTGTTGCCCCAGAACGCTTAGCTGTTTCTACAATTTTCTCAGCTGACTGATCAAGAATACGGTGATCGTAAGCTTTTAAACGGATACGAATTTTTTCTTTTGCCATTATTTTCCCTCCTTCGTTCGCCTATTTCTAAAATAGACCTTCTCCATGGAAATTTCCTCACACCATGCCATGGCAAAGCGGCCGGGTGTGTCAGCAACCTTCCACTTCATCGCAGTCAAAGACCAACATTGTCTATTATACAATGTTATTCGTCTAGATGCAAGCATCTTTTTGTTTGCATCTGCTTTTCTCTACTTTTGCTATTATACATGGCACTTTAAAGAATTTCAAGTTTTCATCTAGCAGAATTCATTTTACAGTTTCTGGATTTCGGTTTTAATGATTTCACATTATTATAGAAGAAACTCGTCAAAACATGAAACAATCATTTTGTTCATTATATAAATGCAAACAAAAACCCCAAGGGAAAATCCCTCGGGGTTTTTTATATCAGTTAAGATTACTCAACGATAGTAGCAACTACGCCGTAACCTACTGTACGTCCACCTTCACGAATAGAGAATTTAGTTCCCTCTTCGATAGCGATTGGAGCGATAAGTTCGATAGTCATTTCTACGTTGTCACCAGGCATTACCATTTCAGTACCTTCTGGTAATTGGATGATACCAGTTACGTCAGTTGTACGGAAGTAGAACTGTGGACGGTAGTTAGCGAAGAATGGAGTGTGACGTCCACCTTCTTCTTTAGATAATACGAAAACTTCAGCTTTGAATTTAGCGTGAGCTTTTACAGAACCGCTTTTTGCAAGTACTTGTCCACGTTGGATGTCTTCACGAGCAACCCCACGAAGTAAAGCACCGATGTTGTCACCAGCTTGAGCTTGGTCAAGAAGTTTACGGAACATTTCTACACCAGTTACAGTTGTAGAAGCATTTTCTTCAGCAAGACCGATGATTTCTACAACGTCACCAACTTTAACGATACCGCGCTCAACACGACCAGTAGCAACTGTACCACGACCTGTGATAGAGAATACATCCTCTACAGGCATTAAGAATGGTTTGTCAGTTTCACGTTCTGGAGTTGGGATGTAAGCATCAACTTCAGCCATTAATTCAATGATTTTTGCTTCCCAATCAGCTTCTCCTTGAAGAGCTTTAAGAGCAGAACCTTTGATTACAGGAATGTCATCGCCTGGGAATCCGTATTCAGATAATAGGTCGCGAACTTCCATTTCTACTAATTCTAATAATTCTTCGTCGTCTACCATGTCACATTTGTTTAAGAATACAACGATGTAAGGTACACCTACTTGACGAGAAAGAAGGATGTGCTCACGAGTTTGAGGCATTGGGCCATCAGCAGCAGATACTACTAAGATACCGCCGTCCATTTGAGCAGCACCAGTGATCATGTTTTTAACATAGTCAGCGTGACCTGGGCAGTCAACGTGTGCATAGTGACGAGTTTCAGTTTCGTACTCAACGTGTGCAGTTGAGATTGTGATACCGCGCTCTCTTTCTTCTGGAGCAGCATCGATTTGATCGTATCCGCGTGCTTCAGCACCACCAGCTTTTGCAAGTACTGTAGTGATCGCAGCAGTTAATGTAGTTTTACCATGGTCAACGTGGCCGATTGTACCGATGTTAACATGGGGTTTAGAACGTTCGAATTTAGCTTTAGCCATTCTAAATTCCTCCTTAGTTTATATAGGTTATTTTATATTTAGGCTAGAAAGCGAAACTTGCGTCCCACTTTCTAAGCTTACATAAGTAGTTATACGTGAAGAATCGATAAAAATCAATTATTCACCTTTATTTTTTTTGATAATTTCTTCAGAAACAGACTTTGGTACTTCCTCATAGTGATCAAACACCATAGAGAATGTTCCGCGTCCTTGAGTGTTAGAACGTAATGACGTTGCATAACCGAACATTTCAGAAAGTGGAACCATAGCGCGAACAACTTGAGCGTTACCGCGAGCTTCCATACCTTCTACACGTCCACGACGAGATGTTACGTCACCCATAATGTCACCCATGTACTCTTCAGGAATTACAACTTCAACTTTCATCATTGGCTCAAGAATTACTGGGTTACATTTAGAAACCGCAGCTTTAAGTGCCATAGATGCAGCGATTTTGAACGCCATCTCAGATGAATCGACATCATGGTAAGATCCGTCAACTAATGCAGCTTTAATGTCTACTACTGGATATCCAGCAAGTACACCATTTTTAAGTGCATCTTCAAGACCTGCGCCTACAGCTGGGATGTATTCACGTGGAACAACACCACCGACGATCTTGTTTTCGAATTCGAATCCTTTACCTTCTTCATTAGGTTCAAACTCAATCCAAACGTGACCGAATTGTCCACGTCCACCAGATTGACGAGCGAACTTACCTTCAACTTTCGCAGCAGAGCGGAAAGTCTCACGGTATGCTACCTGAGGAGCACCAACGTTTGCTTCAACTTTGAACTCACGGCGCATACGGTCAACGATGATATCAAGGTGAAGTTCACCCATACCAGCGATGATTGTTTGGCCAGTTTCTTGGTCAGTGTGAGCACGGAATGTTGGATCTTCTTCAGAAAGCTTAGATAATGCTGTACCCATTTTATCTTGGTCAGCTTTTGATTTTGGTTCGATAGCTACAGAGATAACTGGCTCTGGGAATTCCATAGACTCAAGGATAACAAGGCTCTTCTCGTCACAAAGAGTATCACCAGTAGTAGTATCTTTTAAACCTACAGCAGCAGCGATATCACCAGCGTAAACTGTTGAGATCTCTTCACGGCTGTTAGCGTGCATTTGTAGGATACGACCTACACGCTCACGCTTACCTTTAGTTGAGTTTTTCACGTATGATCCAGAGTTTAACACACCAGAGTACACACGGAAGAATGTTAACTTACCAACATAAGGGTCAGTCATGATTTTGAATGCTAGAGCTGAGAAAGGCTCTTCATCGCTAGACTTACGTTCTACTTCTTCATCTGTATCCGGAAGAGTACCTTTGATTGCAGGTACATCTAATGGAGATGGTAGGTAGTCGATAACTGCGTCTAACAGAATTTGAACACCTTTGTTTTTGAATGCAGAACCACAGATTACTGGGAAGAATTCTACAGAAGTTGTAGCCTTACGGATACCAGCTTTAAGCTCTTCTACAGTGATTTCTTCACCTTCTAGGTACTTCATCATCATTTCTTCATCAAGCTCAGCTACCGCTTCAATAAGTTTTCCACGGTATTCTTCAGCTAGTTCTTTATGCTCTTCAGGAATTTCAACACGTTGAATGTCTGTTCCTAAATCGTTACCGTACATGTAAGCACATTCTTCAACAAGATCAATGATACCATTGAACTCATCTTCAGCACCGATTGGTAACTGAATTGGGTGTGCGTTTGCTTGTAAACGATCGTGGATTGTTCCTACAGAGTATAAGAAATCTGCACCGATTTTATCCATTTTGTTAACGAATACGATACGAGGTACGCCGTAAGTAGTAGCCTGACGCCAAACAGTTTCTGTTTGTGGTTCTACACCAGATTGTGCATCAAGTACTGCTACTGCGCCATCAAGTACGCGTAAAGAACGTTCTACTTCTACTGTGAAATCTACGTGACCTGGAGTGTCAATGATGTTTACACGGTGACCTTTCCATTGTGCTGTAGTTGCAGCAGAAGTAATTGTGATACCACGCTCTTGCTCTTGCTCCATCCAGTCCATCTGAGATGCACCTTCGTGAGTTTCACCGATTTTGTGAATACGTCCTGTGTAGTACAGAATACGCTCAGTAGCTGTTGTTTTACCAGCATCGATGTGAGCCATGATACCAATATTACGAGTGTTTTCTAAAGAGAACTCTCTTGCCATTTGGTGTCTTGCTCCTTCCATATATGGATTGGATTTTTTATTTTAAGTAGCAAAAAAGCCACTTTATATTGTTACACATGTCAGTATGTCCAGTACCCTCATTATGTAAAACGAGCGCCCAACGAAAGGGAGAGGCATTCTCCCTCTCCACACTTCCATAAGCGACAAATAAAGCGGTTTATGCTTACATTTATTTTACGTTGAATCCTACCAACGGTAATGAGCAAATGCTTTGTTAGCTTCTGCCATTTTATGAGTGTCTTCACGTTTCTTAACAGATGCACCAGCGTTGTTAGCTGCATCTAAGATTTCGTTAGCAAGACGCTCTTCCATAGTTTTTTCACCACGAAGACGAGCGTAGTTTACTAACCAACGAAGACCTAAAGTTGTACGGCGTTCTGGACGAACCTCAACTGGAACTTGGTAGTTAGCACCACCAACACGACGAGCGCGTACTTCAAGAACAGGCATAATGTTCTTAAGAGCTTGCTCGAATACTTCCATTGGCTCTTTACCAGTACGTTCGCTTACGATATCGAACGCATTATAAAGAATTGTTTGAGATTTACCTTTTTTACCGTCAACCATCATTTTGTTGATAAGGCGTGTTACTAGCTTCGAATTGTACATTGGATCTGGTAACACGTCACGTTTTGCAACAGGTCCTTTACGAGGCATATTGAGTTCCTCCTTTCATTAAAAAGTTATTATTTCTTAGCCGCTTTAGGCTTTTTAGTACCGTATTTAGAACGACCTTGCATACGCTTGTCAACACCAGCTGTATCAAGCGCACCACGAACGATGTGGTAACGTACCCCTGGTAAGTCTTTTACACGACCACCGCGAATTAATACTACGCTGTGCTCTTGTAAGTTGTGACCGATACCTGGGATGTATGCTGTTACCTCAATACCATTTGTTAAACGAACACGAGCATATTTACGTAACGCTGAGTTAGGTTTCTTTGGAGTCATTGTACCAACACGAGTACATACACCACGTTTTTGAGGTGCAGAGATATCAGTTGATTTTTTCTTTAAAGAGTTAAAACCTTTGTTTAACGCAGGTGATTTAGATTTCCATACTTTATCAGTACGACCATTTCTCACTAATTGGTTAATAGTAGGCATTTGATTATCCTCCCTTCGCATGTTTGTATGACCACATATCCAGGTGGTTCATTATTAGTTGAAAACAAAGTTTTTGCAAGGGAGAGCAAATGCTCTCTCCTCACAAAAACAGTTTTAACTTATTATTCCTATTGCTGAAGCTCCCACTTGAATCCCCGCAACTTTTCCAAGTTTACGAACTGATTCAACTTTGGTTATGGGTATGTTATGTTGCAATGCAGTGCGAATGATAACATGGGTTAACCGCATATCAGCATCTTCTGCAATGACAACTTCTTTAACTATACCATTTTTGATTGCTTCCAATGTACGTTTATGACCAACGACTACATTTTCAGCATTTGACACTTTTTGATAAGACATATAAATATCCTCCAAAGCATCGTTCAGGAGCAACCTTGCTTATAGTAACATTTTGACTCATACAATGTCAACTAGGATTAACTGTTTTTATACAAAATTTACGACGGAAAATTTTACTGTTCCACATAAACTTCATCGTTTTCTACATTCATGTCATCTTGTGTTGTTTTAACAAGATCCACTTTGCGATAACGATTCATACCTGTTCCAGCAGGAACAAGTTTACCGATAATAACATTTTCTTTCAATCCTAGAAGCTCATCGCGTTTACCCTTAATCGCTGCATCCGTTAAGACACGAGTTGTTTCTTGGAACGATGCTGCAGATAAGAATGAATCTGTTTCAAGTGAAGCTTTTGTAATACCAAGTAGAACTGGTCTAGCTGTTGCTGGTTGTTTACCTTGCAGTAACACCTTCGCATTCGCATCAGTAAACTGATGGATATCTAGTAATGTTCCTGGTAATACATCTGTTTCACCTGCATCACTCACACGTACTTTACGTAACATTTGGCGTACCATTACTTCTACGTGTTTGTCACCAATTTCTACCCCTTGCATACGGTATACTTTTTGAACTTCACGTAATAAGTATTCTTGAACTGCCGTAATGTCCGTTACTTTTAGTAATTCTTTCGGATCGATAGAACCTTCTGTTAACTCTTTACCGTGGCTAATTTTCTGTCCTGGAATTACTTTCAGACGAGCACCGTAAGGAATAGCATACGTACGAGCTTCAACTTCACCCTGTACAACTACTTCTTGGCGATCTTTAACATCGTTGATCGCTGCGATAACACCGTCGATTTCACTGATAACAGCCTGACCTTTCGGATTACGAGCTTCGAAGATCTCTTGGATACGAGGTAAACCTTGAGTAATATCATCTCCGGCAACCCCACCTGTATGGAACGTACGCATCGTTAACTGTGTACCTGGCTCACCGATAGATTGAGCTGCGATAATACCTACCGCTTCCCCTACTTCTACGTCTGTTCCAGTTGCTAAGTTACGACCGTAACACTTCTTACATACACCATGGCGAGTGTTACACGTAAACGCTGAACGAATGTTTACAGTTTCAACACCCGAATTTTCAACGATATGAGCGATATCTTCAGTAATTAATTGATTTTCAGCAACTAATACTTCACCTGTTTCAGGATGTTTTACAGTTTTTCTTGCAAAACGTCCAACAAGACGATCATATAATGACTCAATAACTTCATTACCCTCTTTAATCGCACCAATTAATAAACCGCGATCTGTTCCACAATCATCTTCACGAACGATTACATCTTGTGCAACGTCAACAAGACGACGTGTTAAGTAACCAGAATCGGCAGTTTTCAGTGCTGTATCGGCAAGACCTTTACGCGCACCATGCGTAGAGATGAAGTACTCAAGTACTGTTAAACCTTCACGGAAACTTGATTTGATTGGAAGTTCGATGATACGACCAGATGGATTGGCCATCAGACCACGCATACCAGCAAGCTGAGTAAAGTTCGATGCGTTACCACGGGCACCGGAATCACTCATCATGAAGATTGGGTTGCGTTTATTCAAGGACTTCATCAGTTTTCCTTGGATAACATCTTTTGCATTACTCCAAATAGAGATAACGCGATCGTAACGTTCTTCTTCCGTGATTAAACCGCGACGGAATTGTTTAATTACATTATCTACTTTTGCTTGTGCTTCGTGGAGAATTTCATCTTTTTCACCTAATACAAGAATGTCAGATACCCCAACTGTAATACCAGCTTTTGTAGAGTACTTGAATCCTAAGTTTTTCATACGGTCAAGCATGCGAGACGTTTCTGTAATTTTGAAACGTTTAAACACTTCCGCAATGATGTTACCAAGGATTTTCTTGCTGAATGGCGCCACTTCTTCGCGACTAGCAATAATCTCTTTAATGTTCGCACCTTTTTCAACGAAATATTTCGCTGGTGTTTCTTTTTCAAGGTTTGAATTTGTTGGTTCATTAATATAAGGGAACGACTCTGGTAAGATTTCGTTAAATATTAATTTACCAACTGTTGTTAATAGAAGCATACTCTTCTGCTCTTCAGTAAATGTTGCGTTGTTTACTGCGCTTGCAGCTACTGCAACACGTGTATGAAGATGTACATATCCATTTTGGTATGCAAGTAATGCTTCGTTCGCATCTTTGAAGACCATACCTTCACCGATTGCACCTTCACGCTCAAGTGTTAAGTAGTAGTTACCTAATACCATATCCTGAGATGGAGTAACAACTGGTTTACCGTCTTTCGGGTTCAAGATGTTTTGTGCCGCTAACATAAGAAGACGAGCTTCTGCTTGTGCTTCTGATGATAAAGGTACGTGAACGGCCATTTGGTCACCGTCAAAGTCCGCGTTGTATGCAGTACATACAAGTGGGTGAAGACGGATTGCGCGACCTTCTACTAATGTAGGTTCAAACGCCTGAATACCAAGACGGTGAAGTGTTGGTGCGCGGTTTAGAAGTACTGGATGTTCTTTAATCACAGATTCTAAAACGTCCCAAACTTCAGGTTGTACACGCTCGATTTTACGTTTCGCACTCTTAATGTTGTGTGCTAATCCTTTTTCAACTAACTCTTTCATTACGAAAGGTTTGAACAATTCAAGCGCCATCTCTTTCGGTAATCCACATTGATACATCTTTAAGTTCGGTCCTACAACGATTACAGAACGACCAGAGTAGTCAACACGTTTACCTAATAAGTTTTGACGGAAACGTCCTTGTTTACCTTTAAGCATGTGAGATAGTGATTTTAATGGACGGTTACCTGGTCCAGTAACTGGACGGCCACGACGACCATTATCGATTAATGCGTCTACAGCTTCTTGTAACATACGTTTTTCGTTTTGAACGATAATGCTTGGTGCACCTAAGTCCAATAGACGTTTTAAACGGTTGTTACGGTTAATTACACGACGGTATAAGTCGTTTAAGTCAGAAGTAGCAAAACGTCCACCATCTAACTGTACCATTGGGCGTAGTTCTGGTGGGATTACTGGTAGAACATCTAAGATCATCCAAGATGGCTCATTTCCAGAGTTACGGAATGCTTCTAATACTTCTAGACGTTTAATAGCACGAGTACGGCGTTGTCCTTGTGCTGTTTTTAATTCTTCTTTTAAGAAGTCTACTTCTTTATCTAAATCGATGTCTTGTAATAGCTTTTTAATCGCTTCTGCACCCATAGCAGCTTGGAATGTGCTACCATATCGATCACGATATGCACGGTATTCTTTTTCAGAAAGTAATTGCTTCTTATCAAGTGGTGTATCTCCACTTTCTGTTACAACATAAGAAGCGAAATAAATTACTTCTTCAAGCGCGCGAGGGGACATGTCTAAGACAAGTCCCATGCGGCTCGGGATACCTTTGAAATACCAAATATGAGATACAGGAGCAGCTAATTCGATATGACCCATACGTTCACGACGTACTTTCGCACGCGTTACTTCAACACCACATCGATCACAAACTACACCTTTATAACGTACACGTTTGTATTTTCCGCAATGACATTCCCAGTCCTTTTGTGGTCCGAAAATACGCTCACAGAACAAGCCATCTTTTTCAGGCTTTAACGTACGATAGTTAATTGTTTCTGGTTTCTTAACTTCACCGTATGACCAAGAACGAATCTTGTCAGGTGAAGCAAGTCCAATCTTCATATATTCAAAGTTATTTACATCTATCAAGGGGCCTACCTCCCTTTTAGTCTACAGGTTATCCCAATTATTCCTTAGTTGTCTCAACTTCGACATTCAATTTGTCTGCTGATTGATGATCATCGTCATCTTCCGTATCACGCATTTCAATTTCTGTATCGTCGCTAGACATCATTTTAACGTCCATACCTAAACTTTGCAGCTCTTTAATCAATACTTTGAATGATTCAGGAACGCCTGGTTCTGGAACATTTTCGCCTTTAACAATTGCTTCATACGTCTTAACACGTCCAACAACATCATCAGACTTCACTGTTAAGATTTCTTGAAGAGTATAAGCAGCACCGTAAGCTTCAAGTGCCCAAACCTCCATCTCACCGAAACGCTGTCCACCGAACTGAGCTTTACCTCCAAGAGGCTGCTGCGTTACAAGTGAGTATGGTCCAGTAGAACGAGCATGAAGTTTATCGTCAACCATGTGCGCAAGTTTGATCATATACATGACACCAACAGATACACGGTTATCGAATGGTTCACCAGTACGTCCGTCATACAGGATTGTTTTCGCGTCATTTGCCATACCAGCTTCTTCAATTGTGCCCCAAACATCTTCCTCACGAGCACCATCGAATACTGGTGTTGCAATGTGAATGCCAAGGTATCTTGCTGCCATACCAAGATGAAGCTCTAATACCTGACCGATATTCATACGAGATGGTACCCCTAATGGGTTTAACATGATATCGATTGGCGTACCGTCTGGTAAGTAAGGCATATCTTCTTCTGGTAAAATACGAGAGATAACACCTTTGTTACCGTGACGTCCGGCCATCTTGTCACCTTCAGAGATTTTACGTTTTTGAACGATATATGCACGCACAAGTTGATTCACGCCTGGTGGCAATTCGTCGCCATCTTCACGGTTGAATACTTTTACGTCTAAGATAATACCGCCACCACCGTGTGGTACACGTAGTGATGTATCACGTACTTCACGCGCTTTTTCTCCAAAGATAGCATGTAATAGACGTTCTTCAGCTGTTAATTCTGTTACACCTTTAGGTGTTACTTTACCAACAAGTAAATCTCCATCTTTTACTTCCGCACCAACGCGAATGATACCGCGCTCGTCAAGGTTACGTAATGCATCTTCCCCAACGTTTGGAATATCACGTGTGATTTCTTCTGGTCCAAGCTTCGTATCACGAGCTTCTGACTCATATTCTTCAATATGAATAGAAGTATACACATCATCTTTTACAAGGCGCTCACTCATAATGATCGCATCCTCGTAGTTATAACCGTCCCAAGTCATGAAGCCAACAAGCACGTTACGTCCAAGTGCTAGTTCACCTAATTCCATAGAAGGACCATCCGCAAGGATTTCACCTTTTACAACTTCATTTCCAACACTTACGATTGGACGTTGGTTGTAGCAAGTTCCTTGGTTAGAACGAATGAATTTTTGCATTTTGTAGCGATCTAAGTCGCCTTTTACTGTTTGACCGTCAACTTCTACATAGCGACGTACCCAAACTTCACGTGCTTCTACGCGCTCAACAATACCAGGGTGTTTACAGATTACTGCAGCACCTGAGTCTTTTGCTGATACGTACTCCATACCTGTACCTACAATCGGTGATTCCGGATTCATTAACGGAACCGCCTGACGTTGCATGTTCGCTCCCATAAGTGCGCGGTTAGAGTCATCGTTTTCTAAGAACGGAATACAAGCTGTCGCTGCCGACACTACTTGTTTTGGTGATACATCCATGTAGTCGATGCGTTCTTTATTTGTGACAATGTTTTCACCACGGAAACGAGCTACGATATCTTCATCAAGGAATTCTCCTTCTTCAGATAATTTCATATTCGCTTGGGCTACAACATAATTATCTTCTTCATCTGCTGTTAAATAATCAACATGCCCTGTTACAAGACCAGTTTCTGGGTCAACACGACGGTATGGTGTTTCAATGAAACCAAACTCATTTACTTTCGCGAATGAAGATAATGAGTTAATCAAACCGATGTTTGGTCCCTCTGGTGTTTCAATCGGACACATACGACCATAGTGAGAGTAGTGAACGTCACGTACTTCAAAGCCTGCGCGCTCACGCGTTAAACCACCAGGTCCTAATGCAGATAGTCTTCGTTTGTGAGTTAACTCTGCTAATGGGTTTGTTTGGTCCATGAACTGAGATAACTGAGAACTTCCGAAGAACTCTTTAATAGATGCAATAACAGGACGAATATTAATTAATGCCTGTGGTGTAATTGCATTTGTATCTTGGATCGACATTCTCTCACGAACAACACGTTCCATACGAGAAAGACCGATACGGAATTGATTTTGTAATAGTTCTCCAACAGAACGCAGACGACGGTTTCCTAAGTGGTCGATATCATCTGTATCCCCTACTTTGTATAGTAGGTTGAAGAAGTAACTGATAGAAGCAAGGATATCACCTGGTGTGATGTGTTTTACATCGCGAGTAATATTTGCATTACCAATTACGTTAATTACGCGCTCGCCTTCTGACTCAGGAGCATAAATCTTAATAGATTGCAGCTCAACATCGCCTTCTACCACTCCACCCATTGGTTTCGCTGTTTTGAATCCAATGTTTTTCTCTAAGTAAGGTAAAATGCGATCAAGTGTACGACGATCTAAGATTGTTCCTTCTGCCGCTAAAATTTCACCAGTTTCTGGATCCACTAATGTTTCAGCTAAACGTTGATTAAACAATCTGTTTTTAATGTGTAACTTTTTGTTGATCTTGTAGCGACCTACATTTGCTAAATCGTAGCGCTTTGGATCAAAGAAACGAGACACAAGTAAGCTCTTAGCATTTTCTACTGTTGGTGGCTCACCAGGACGTAGACGCTCATAAATTTCAAGCAATGCTTTTTCTGTGCTATCTGTGTTGTCTTTTTCTAATGTGTTGCTTAAGTATTCGTTATCACCTAAAAGCTCGGTGATTTCTTGATCAGAGCCAAACCCTAATGCGCGTAACAAAACAGTTACAGGAAGTTTACGCGTACGGTCAATACGCACATATACAACATCCTTAGCATCTGTCTCATACTCTAACCAAGCTCCGCGGTTTGGAATTACAGTAGCAGTAAAACCACGTTTTCCGTTTTTATCCACTTTGCCACTATAGTATACGCTTGGAGAGCGAACTAACTGGGAAACGATAACACGTTCTGCACCGTTAATTACGAATGTTCCAGTCTCTGTCATGAGTGGGAAATCTCCCATGAACACATCTTGTTCTTTTACTTCACCAGTTTCCTTGTTGATTAGACGCACTTTTACACGAAGTGGTGCTGCATACGTCACATCACGCTCTTTGCATTCGTCTACAGAGTATTTAGGTTCACCTAAGCTGTAGTCGATAAATTCAAGCGATAGATTTCCCGTAAAGTCTTCAATCGGAGAAATGTCTTGGAACATTTCTCGCAAACCCTCATCAAGAAACCACTGATAAGAAGAGGTTTGAATTTCGATAAGATTTGGTAACTCTAATACTTCACTAATACGGGCATAACTTCTTCGTTGGCGGTGGCGTCCGTATTGAACTAGTTGACCTGTCAACTGCTTCACCCCTCAAATCATGAGTATTATAAATGCACAAAAAAATTTGTGCAAAATCACAAATAAATACAACTACTGCTATTTAGCGTAGTCTTTTTCTCTTAAAGATAAATACGTTGAGTCTTTCTACCTGTTCAAAAAAGAAAAATGGCTTCTATAAGAAAACCATCATTCTGTTTCATAATCTGCTGATTTTACTATCTTTTCCAAGAGAAACAAAAATATACATCTTTCTCAACGCAGAAAATCATATATTGGCATTGTATAATGTTAACATAGCCAAAAATAACCGTCAACGTTTTTTTGATTTTATGATATAATATCCTTTTTTCTTTTCTACAACTTCGACTTCAGAAAATACTTCTTCTAGTTTCTTCAGCGCAGATGGTGCACCTTGTTTCTTTTGAATAACAATCCACAACTCCCCACCTGGAACTAAATGTTCTATAGCTTTTTCTAAAATCTCATGCACGATATCTTTACCTGCACGAATTGGAGGATTAGATAGAATAGCAGCATACATACCATCTACATTTTCATAGACGCTACTTTGAAAAATGTGCACATTTCCAACTCTATTGTTAGCGGCATTTTCTTTCGCAAGCTCAAGTGCCCTTTCATTCACATCCACCATGTGAACTTTACGGTCTTGAGACTCTTTCGCCAACGATAAACCAATTGGTCCATATCCACAACCTACGTCTAATATGTCACCTTTAATATCTGGCACTTGAAACGCTTCAATTAAAAGACGAGAACCAAAGTCCACTTCGTTTTTCGAGAACACCCCACGGTCAGATAAGAAAGTAAATTGAGATCCACGAAGCGTAAATTCCCATCGCTTACGATCACTTTTACTAGAAGGGTCATTAGAAAAATAATGGTCTGCCATATGGCCACCTCTTTTCTTTACAGTTAAAAAAAAAGCTCGCATGAGAGCGAGCTTTTTTTAAAGCATCAAAAGTTAATTACTTAACTTCTACAGCAGCGCCAACTTCTTCAAGTTTAGCTTTGATTTCTTCAGCTTCTTCTTTAGCAGCAGCTTCTTTGATTACTTTTGGAGTGTTGTCAACTAATTCTTTAGCTTCTTTTAAGCCAAGACCAGTGATTTCACGAACAACTTTGATAACTTTGATTTTTTGTGCACCAGCGCTAGTTAGTTCCACATCAAATTCAGTTTTCTCAGCAGCAGCTTCTCCAGCGCCACCAGCAACAGCTACAGGAGCAGCAGCAGTTACGCCGAATTCTTCCTCGATAGCTTTTACTAAGTCGTTAAGTTCTAATACAGTCATAGATTTAACTGCTTCAATGATTTGTTCTTTAGTCATTGTAAATATCCTCCCTTAAATAGGTTTGTATTGTTTTATCGATAATACGTAATTATCTTTTAAAAAATTAAGCGCCTTGCTCTTCCTTTTGGTCTGCAACTGCTTTAGTAGCAAGTGCAAGGTTACGGATTGGAGCTTGAAGAACGCTAAGAAGCATAGAAAGTAAGCCTTCACGTGATGGAAGAGTAGCGATAGCTTTAACCTCATCAAGTGTTACAAGTTTACCTTCGATTACGCCTGCTTTAATTTCTAAAGCTTCATGATCTTTAGCGAAGTCGTTTAATACTTTCGCAGGAGCAACTACATCCTCGTTACTGAACGCGATTGCGTTTGGTCCTGTTAAGAATTCATTTAACTCAGCCATTTCAGCAGATTCTGCAGCACGACGAGTTAGAGAGTTTTTGTAAACTTTGAACTCAACGCCAGCTTCACGTAATTGCTTACGTAATTCTGTTGCTTCAGAAACTGTTAAACCACGGTAGTCAACAACGATTGTAGATTTACTAGCGCGAAGTTTGTCCGCGATTTCAGTTACAACTTGTTGTTTAGTTTCGATTACTTTGCTCATGTTATTACACCTCCTGTAGATTATATAGAAGATGTACCGAAAGTGCACTAAAAACCTCCATGCCCAACTTGTAGACATGGAGGCATATAGTCACAGAAAAAAATTCCGCTTCGTATATTAACACCTAGGTAGGAAATTAAGTCTATTGACACCTACTGTCTACGGTACACTAATTAAATTCACAACATAAATGATTATATTAAAACTTCTTTATGAAGTCAACTTCCAAAATTTACGCTAATGTAGAAACGTCTACACGTACGCCAGGTCCCATTGTAGAAGCAACTGTTACGTTCTTCATGTAAGTACCTTTTGCAGCAGCTGGCTTAACTTTTTGTAAAGTGTCAGCGATTGTTCTGAAGTTTTCTACTAATTTAGCATCTTCGAAAGATACTTTACCGATTGGAACGTGGATGTTACCAGCTTTATCAACGCGGTATTCAACTTTACCAGCTTTGATTTCGTTAACAGCTTTAGTTACATCGAAAGTAACTGTTCCAGTTTTAGGGTTTGGCATTAAACCTTTAGGTCCTAATACGCGACCAAGTTTACCAACTTCACCCATCATGTCAGGAGTTGCTACTACTACATCGAAATCGAACCAACCTTGTTGGATTTTACCGATGTAATCAGCATCGCCTACGAAGTCAGCTCCAGCAGCTTCAGCTTCTTTAGCTTTTTCACCTTTAGCGAACACTAATACACGTTGTACTTTACCAGTACCGTGTGGAAGAACAACTGCACCACGGATTTGTTGGTCAGCTTTCTTAGGGTCAACACCTAAACGGAATGCAGCTTCTACAGTTGCATCAAATTTAGCTGTGTTTGTTTTCTTTACTAATTCTACTGCTTCTGTTGCAGAGTAAGCAGCTGCACGATCAACAAGCTTTGCAGCTTCTACGTACTTTTTACCTCTTTTAGCCATTTTTATTTCCTCCTCGAATGTGGTTTTAGCGGAATAACCTCCCACGTTTACGCTTATTTTCAGGTATAACCTGAGGATGCGCGCCACCCATTTATTTAAAAACGATAATCATTTACGATAATAAAGGTTGCGAATTGGAATTCCAGACCCGCAACCTTTTTTAAAAAACAAATCGAATTAGTCTTCGATAACGATGCCCATACTGCGTGCAGTACCTTCAACCATACGCATTGCAGCTTCTACGCTAGCAGCGTTTAGGTCAGGCATTTTAGTTTCAGCGATTTCGCGTACTTTATCACGCTTAACAGTTGCCACTTTATTACGGTTTGGTTCACCAGAACCAGACTCAATACCAGCTACTTTCTTAAGAAGAACAGCAGCAGGAGGAGTTTTAGTAATGAAAGTGAATGAACGGTCCTCAAATACCGTAATTTCAACAGGGATGATAAGACCAGCTTGATCTGCTGTACGAGCGTTAAACTCTTTACAGAAGCCCATGATGTTAACACCTGCTTGTCCTAATGCTGGACCAACTGGTGGAGCTGGGTTAGCTTTACCTGCAGGAATTTGAAGCTTTACCATTTTAATTACCTTTTTAGCCACGAGACACACCTCCTTAAGTCCGTGATGTGGTCAATTGGACAGTGATTTGCCCTCCCACGTCATATTTTATCTCTAAGGATAAAATCTTTCAAAAAACGTCTCCGATAACGAAGACGTACTGACTTAAAAGATATTATCACTTTTTACAATTCATTTCAAGTTTCATTTTATAATTTTTCAATTTGATGGAAGTCAAGTTCAACTGGAGTCTCGCGACCAAACATGTCCACAAGCACGCTAACCTTCTTCTTCTCCACATCAATTTCTTCGATAGCACCTGTATAATCTGCGAATGGTCCCTCATTTACACGTACTGTCTCATGAAGTTCAAAGTCGAAATCAACCACTTCGTTGTCCATTCCCATATGTTTCATAATGGTAACAACTTCCTCTTCTAATAGAGGTGATGGTTTAGATCCAGAACCAGAAGAACCAACGAACCCAGTTACACCTGGCGTGTTACGTACAACATACCAAGAGTCATCAGTCATGATTAATTCTACTAATACATAACCTGGGAACACTTTTCTTTTCATTAATTTTTCTTTACCGTTTTTCATTTCTACTTCTACTTCTTCCGGGACAACAACACGGAAAATTTTATCTTGCATACCCATTGATTCTACACGTTTCTCTAGGTTTGCTTTTACTTTATTTTCATATCCAGAATAAGTATGGACAACATACCAACTTTTTTCCATTCATTTAGGACGAGCGTCCTTCCCTCCCTGACGTACATTTTTTTGCGCAAATGAAAAAACCCGTTCACCGGGCTTTTACACAGTTCTTATAAATAACATTATATCATGGATAAGTGCTTCTTATTCAAGAATTAACCAAGAATTAACCGAATTAAAGAAGAAATGCCCATATCAACTACTGCGAAGAAAATCGCAAAGAAGACAACTGTAGCGATAACAGTCGCTGTTGAACGGAGTAATTCATCTTTTTTAGGCCAACTTACTTTTTTCATTTCGCGACCTACATCGCCGAAAAAGTTCGTTAAACGCATCTACGGGACCTCCAGTGTATTATTTCAATTATTTATTTTGTTTCCTTGTGAACTGTATGCTGATTGCATGTTTTACAAAATTTCTTTATTTCAAGTCGCTCTACTGAGCTCGTATCTTTCATCGTAGAGTAGTTTCGATTTTTACACTCTTCACATGAGAGTACAACTTTTTTCCTCATTAGTTACACCAACCTTGTAACATTATGTCCCTAAAAATGTATCATACAATAAAAGACAATGTCAATGACATGCCTTTTGTACTCGCTACAAAAAGAAAACAGGTGATTTTTTACACCTGTAGCTCTTGTTATTAATTTGAAGTGGTACTCTCTCTCATTTCCATATATCGTTCCAATTTCCGCTTCACTCTCTGTAAAGCGTTATCAATAGATTTCACATGTCTATTTAACTGTTCCGAAATCTCTTGATAAGAACGACCGTCTAGATATAAAGAAAGCACTTTTCTTTCTAAATCGCTTAATAATTCAGATATTTTAGATTCTATGTCGGTATATTCTTCCTGACTTATAATCATTTCTTCAGGATCAGTTACCTTCGCTTCCGAAATAACATCTAATAATGTCCGATCAGATTCCTCGTCATAAATCGGTTTATCTAAAGACACATATGAATTTAACGGAATATGTTTTTGCCTGGTTGCTGTTTTAATAGCGGTAATAATTTGTCGAGTGATACACAGTTCAGCAAATGCTTTGAATGAAGACAGCTTGTCCTCTTTATAATCACGAATCGCTTTAAACAATCCAATCATACCTTCTTGAACAATATCTTCTCGATCGGCACCCACTAAGAAATAAGATCTCGATTTCGCGCGAACAAAGTTCTTATATTTGTGAATCAAATATTCTAGAGCGTCAGTATTACCTTTTCGAACTAACTCAACGATTGCCTCATCTTCTAAATCACGAAATGTAACGTCGCCTACACTTACGAAGCCTGCTTCCACCTTGATCCCTCCGACCGCTATTTATTTAGAAATATTATACAGTAAAAAGACAAAGAGCGTCAATGCTTCAACGCTCTCCTCTTCTTAATTTTTCTAACTTTTCTGTAATATCTTTACTAAATATCTTTCGCATAGCAGGTTGCTTTTCTTTTGTGTCTTGTGTACGCCTTCTTACTTGTTGCTCCATCGCTTGTACTTCCAACTCTAATTCCCGCGCAGATTTCCGGAGCGCACCTTGAGCAAATATAACCCATTGTTCCGTATAATCAGAAGTCGCAACATATATTTGCGTATTTATATTTCTAAGCTCAATTGCAAGTTGCTCTATCTTTTCATCTGCAGTTTGATTCTTCCTCGTGAATATAACTTCCACACGTGATTGTTTCATCTTTTTTTCAATACCGTGGACTGTATAAGCATCAAAAACGATCATTACCTTTGTACCTGTGTAACCTTGGTAATCCGCCATCTTATCAATCAGTGCATCTCTTGATGATTGCAAATCTACATCCCGTAGTTTTTTCAAGTCTCCCCAAGCTCCAATAATGTTGTAACCGTCAACGATTAAAATATCGTTCATTTTTTATTTACCAATTTCGTTACGTTTACGATATACCTCATACATTAACAAACTTGCGGCCACTGAAGCATTTAAGGATGTAACTTTACCAACCATCGGTAAAGTAATTAAGAAATCACATTTTTCACCAATAATACGACTCATACCTTTTCCTTCACTTCCAATTACTAATCCAATTGGCATTTTACCATCTAAATTACGGTAATCCGTTTTTCCTTTTGCATCTGTACCAGCAATCCAAAGTCCACGTTCTTTTAATTCATCGATTGTACGAGATAAATTCGTTACACGTGCAACAGGAATATATTCAATTGCCCCAGTAGATGCTTTCGCAACTGATGCAGTAAGTCCCACAGCTCTTCTTTTCGGAATTATAATTCCATGAGCTCCTGTCGCGTCCGCAGTACGCATAATAGAACCGAGGTTATGCGGGTCTTCAATTTCATCTAAAATTAAGAAGAATGGATCTTCATTACGCTTCTCTGCTACTTTGAATAGATCTTCTAGCTCAGCATATTGATATGCGGCCACTTGAGCAATTACACCTTGATGGTTCCCCTCAACTAATTGATCTAACTTCTTTTTTGGTGCATGTTGCAAAATAATTTTATTTTCTTTCGCTAGTGCTAGTACAATTTGTACTTGTCCTTTGGCAGCACCTTCTGCAATCCAAATTTTATTAATATCTCTCCCTGATCGTAACGCTTCAATTACAGGGTTACGTCCGATAATATATTCACTACTCATGATGATGTGCCCCCTTCCTTTTCTTCTAGAACAGCAATTGCCTTATATACAATTTCGTCTAATCTTTCACGATTATTTAATAAGTGATGATAGCCAATTAACGCTTCAAAGGCTGTACTATGTCGATATGTTTGTACATCTGTATTTTTCGGAACAGTACCTGAATTTGCATTACGCCCTCTTCTTAGTACTGCCTCTTCTTCCTCAGTTAAAAACGCTGTCTCTAATAAATGATAAACAACTTTCGCCTGTGCTTTTGCCGAAACAAAGCTTGTCCCTAATCGATGCAACTGATTAGGACGAACCTTCCCTTTTTGAAGTAGGTGATAGCGGATATATTGTTCATATACCGCATCACCCATATATGCTAACGCTAAGCTGTTTAATTGCTTTGCATCAATCATTCTTATCCTCTTTTCCATCTTGTACCTTGAGCGGTATCTTCTAAAATAATATTACGATCTTTTAAATCATCGCGAATTTGATCTGATAATGCAAAATCACGATTTTTACGAGCTTCAATACGTTTTTGAATAAGCGCTTCAATTTCTTCATCTAGTAACTCTTCTTGCGCTAATTCTAACCCTAGAATATCAAATAATGTTTCAAGTTGTTTTACGTATGCTTCAATTACCACTGTAGACGTATGTTCTTCCAGTAAATATTGATTTGCATGATTTGCTACATTATATAACTCAGTGATTGCATTGGCAGTATTGAAGTCATCATTCATCGCTTCTTCAAATGCAGTTTGGAATTTTTTCAGGTCAGCTAACCACTTCTCATCATGATCTGTTAAATCCGTACTACTTTCCATACGGTGTTTTAAATTACCGTAAGCTGTTTTAATTCTTTCCAGTCCGTTATTTGTGCTTCGTAATAACTCTTCACTGAAATTAATTGGGTGACGGTAGTGTACTGATAGCATAAAGAATCTAATTAACTGCGGATCATATTGCTTAATGATATCGTGAACTAAAATGAAGTTCCCAAGTGACTTAGACATTTTCTCATTATTAATATTAATATATCCATTGTGCATCCAATAACGTGCAAATGTTTTTCCTGTTAACGCCTCAGACTGCGCGATTTCATTCTCGTGATGAGGAAATGCCAAGTCTTGACCACCAGCGTGAATATCAATTGTATCCCCTAAGTATTTACGCGCCATTGCCGAGCACTCGATATGCCAGCCTGGGCGACCTTGACCCCAAGGGCTTTCCCAGAAGATTTCTCCTTCTTTCGCAGCTTTCCATAGTGCAAAATCAAGAGGGTCTTGTTTCTTTTCTCCTACTTCAATACGCGCACCGTGACGTAAGTCCGCGATCGGTTGATGTGATAACTTACCGTACCCTTCGAATTCCTTCGTTCTAAAGTACACATCCCCTTCTGATTCATATGCATATCCTTTATTCACAAGTTCTTGAATAAATTCAATAATGATATCCATATTCTCTGTTACACGCGGATGAACTGTTGCATGTTTGCAACCTAGTGCCGTTACATCTTCAAAATATGCTTCCACGAAACGGTCCGCAATTGTCGGCACATCTTCACCTAATTCATTTGCCGCTTTAATTAATTTATCATCTACGTCAGTAAAGTTAGATACATACTGCACATCGTATCCTTTATATTCTAAATAACGGCGCACTGTATCAAATACCATAGGTGGTCTTGCGTTCCCGATGTGAATATAGTTATAAACTGTAGGTCCGCATACATACATCTTTACCTTATTTTCTTCTAATGGAATAAACTCTTCCTTTTGACGTGTTAACGTATTATAAATGTGAATAGTCATTTTTATCCTTCCTTTCTACCTTTACTTCAAGTTGTTTTTTCAATTTATCAAGTTCTACTTCCATGACCTTTAATTTATCAAAAATTGGGTCTGGAAGGTCGGAATGATTCAATTCTTGACCAATCTTTACGCCATTTTGAATAACGACTCGGCCAGGTATACCTACAACTGTAGAATGTGCAGGGACTTCTTTTAATACGACAGAACCTGCTCCAATTTTAGAATTCTCTCCAACTGTAATAGAACCCAGTACTTTAGCACCTGTGGCAATTAATACATTATCCTGAATTGTAGGGTGCCTCTTTCCCTTTTCTTTACCCGTACCACCTAATGTAACTCCTTGATAGATCGTTACATTATCACCAATTTCGCACGTTTCTCCAATTACAACTCCCATTCCATGGTCAATGAAAAAACGACGACCAATTGTTGCTCCTGGATGAATCTCAATGCCAGTAAAGAAACGACTAACTTGTGAGATCCAACGTGCAATAAAGAAGAAATTCTTTTTATAAAAAGCATGTGCAATTCGATGGGCCCAAACTGCATGTAATCCAGAGTAAGTCAAAATGACTTCGAAATAACTTCTTGCCGCTGGATCCTGTTCAAAAACGACTTCAATATCTTCCCGAAGCCTCTTAAACATCGACGTTCCCTCCCCTTTATGGGCTGCTTTTTCGAGTGAACTAACTCCCTACTTATCCCCCTAAATCTTTATACACGTGGATAAAACTTATACTCATACCCAATTTTACGGTATAAAAAAAGGCGTCTCTGTCATATTGACAGAGACGCCTTATAAGCGCGGTTCCACTCTGTTTAGGCTAAAAAAAGCCTCAAACTCATCTCTGATAACGGTGTACACCGCTTCTGCTTACTTTACGTCCTAAGACGTTTCGCAAAACAATTTGCTGTTCAGCAGAAGACTCGAAGGGGCATTTCAAAAATCCGCTTATAAACCACTTCCAGCCTAAGGTGGTTCTCTCTGTAAAAAGCCTGATTTTCTACTTCTCCTTCTCGTCGCTTTTCCTTATTAGGTTTTAAGTATACTTATTATATTTCTAAACCTAGAAAATGTTAACCAATTACTTTTTGAAGACGATTTAAAACTTTTTCTTTTCCAAGAAGTGCAATAGCATTAGGAAGCTCTGGACCGTGTGTTTGACCAGTAGTTGCAACACGGATTGGCATAAATAAATTTTTACCTTTATGACCTGTTTCCTTTTGAACTGCTTTAATAGCCGCCTTAATTGCTGCCGGTTCCATAGCTTCTAGTGCTTCTACTTGACCAGCAAATGCACGAAGTACTTCTGGTACTTGTTCACCTTTTAATACTTCTTGTCCTTCTTCTTCATAATCAACATGATCTTTGAAGAACATTTCAGAAAGCTCTACAATTTCAGCTCCAAAGCTCATTTGTTCATGATATAACGCAATTACATCACGAATCCAAGCTTGTTCTTGTTCACTTAAAGTTTCACCTATACGTCCAGCCTTCACTAAATGCGGTAAGCTTAATTCTACCACCGTATCTAAATCTTGCTTTTTCATATATTGGTTGTTCATCCATTTTAGTTTTTGAGAATCAAATAATGCAGGTGATTTTGATAAACGAGCTGCATCAAACATTTTGATAAACTCTTCTTGAGAGAAGATTTCTTCTTCTCCTACTGGCGACCAACCTAGTAGTGCAATAAAGTTAAAGATTGCTTCTGGAAGATATCCAAGCTCTTTATATTGCTCAATAAATTGAATAATAGATTCATCACGCTTACTTAATTTTTTACGGCTTTCATTTACAATTAAAGTCATATGACCGAATTGCGGAATATCCCAACCGAAAGCTTCATAAATCATCATTTGTTTTGGCGTGTTTGAAATATGGTCATCACCACGAAGTACGTGTGTAATTTCCATTAAGTGATCATCTACTGCTACTGCAAAGTTATAAGTTGGAATTCCATCTTTTTTCACGATAACGAAATCACCGAAATCATTTGAATGGAATGCAACTTCATCTTTTACAATATCTTTAAATGTGTAATCACGGTCAGCTGGTACGCGGAAACGAATACTTGGAATACGTCCCTCAGCTTCAAATTCTTTCACTTGCGCTTCAGTTAAATCACGGTGGTTACCTGCGTAACGAGGTGTTTCACCACGAGCAATTTGCCCTTCGCGTTCTGCTTCTAGCTCTTCTTCTGTCATATAACATTTGTAAGCTAAACCACGCTCTAATAAATCTTCATATAACTTTTTATAAATATCTAAACGCTCTGTTTGACGATATGGTCCAAATTCACCACCAACATCAACACCTTCATCCCAGTCCATACCGAGCCATTTCAAGTATTTTAATTGGCTTTCTTCTCCACCAGCAACATTACGTTTTACATCAGTATCTTCAATACGAATAATAAACTTACCATCTTGATGACGAGCAAATAAATAATTAAATAATGCCGTACGCGCATTTCCGATATGTAAGTGTCCTGTTGGACTTGGCGCATAGCGCACTCTCACTTGCTTTTCCATAATTGGTACACCTTCCATTCTTAATGTCAACACATTCTATAATTGTACACCAAAAAAATGTGATTATCCATCTTACGAATTAAAAACCATTATTTTTTCTGTAATAAAACAACTGCTTGAGAAGCAATTCCTTCTTCTCTACCTGTAAATCCTAATTTTTCTGTTGTTGTTGCCTTTACATTGATATTATCGATAGACGTTTCTAATAGCTCACTAATACGTTTGCGCATACTTTCAATATGTGGTGCCATTTTTGGCTTTTGAGCAATAATTGTACAATCTAAATTCCCTAATTCATAACCTTGTTCACGCACAAACTCCCAAACCTTTTGCAATAATACAGCTGAATCAGCATCTTTAAAGGCAGGGTCTGTATCAGGAAAATGTTTCCCAATATCTCCTGCTGCAATTGCACCTAAACACGCATCCGCGATTGTATGTAACAATACATCTGCATCAGAGTGACCGATTAATCCTTTCTCATGTGGAATTGTAATTCCGCCAATAATTAACGGTCTACCTTCCGCGAATTCATGCACATCAAAACCTTGTCCAATTCGAAACATTTTTTACATCCTCCTCGAGCTAAACTACTGAGCTTTATGATTCTATATTATATCGCTATCCTTATAAAGAAAAGCCCGGCCTTTGCCGAGCTTCTCTTCGCTATAATCATTGCTATCATTTCTTTTGAACGTGAAGAAAACTTTCAGCAATTAGTAAATCCTCTGGGGTCGTCACTTTAATATTATAGTAACTCCCCTCTACTACACCTACTTGCTTCCCGATACGTTCTACGAGACTTGCATCATCTGTACCAAGGAAACAACTCTGCTTCGCACTTCTATGAGCTTCTAACAAAAGAGAAACAGAGAACCCTTGCGGTGTTTGAACAGCTTTAAGTTGAGATCTTTCTACCGTTTCGACAACAACACCCTGCTCTACTTTCTTAACAGTATCTTTCACTGGCACCGCACAAATGGAAGCTCCATATTTTTCTGCTGCCGTTAATACATCTTGGATCACTTTATTCGTTACGAACGGGCGCGCACCGTCATGTACAAGAACATACTCAACATCACTCGTATGCTGAATCGCATTATATACACTATCTTGTCTTTCAGCTCCACCTTGAATAAATTGTACTGGCTTTGCAACCGGATACTTTTGCATTAACTCTTCAAAATACGGACGCTCTTCTTCGTTAATTGCCATAATAATATTTTTACATGCTTTATCCTGTTCGAAAGCACGTAACGTATGCACAATAATCGGTACTTCATTAATAAGTAAGAACAACTTATTTTTGCCAGCACCCATCCGCTTTCCTTGACCAGCTGCTGGAATAATTAATGTATACATATTAATAATCCTCTACTTATAATGCTTTTTCTAATAATTTACGTTTGGCAAAAATCATGCGCCCAGCCGACGTTTGTAACACACTCGTAACGAGTACATCGAGTTGTGAGCCTACATATTCTCTACCATCTTCTACTACAATCATCGTGCCGTCATCTAAATATGCTACACCTTGATTTTGTTCTTTTCCATCTTTTACAACATACACACTTAATTCTTCACCTGGGAGTACAACAGGTTTAATTGCATTAGCTAAATCATTAATGTTTAACACCGTTACCCCTTGTAATTCAGAGACTTTGTTTAAGTTGAAGTCATTCGTTACTACCGTTCCACCAGTGATTTTCGCCAACTTTACAAGTTTGCTATCCACTTCCTGAATATCATCGAAATCGCCTTCATAAATTTCTACCGGGATCGGCATCTCTTTTTGAATACGATTTAAAATATCTAATCCTCTGCGACCACGATTACGTTTTAAAGCATCAGAAGAATCGGCAATGTGCTGAAGTTCTTCTAACACGAATTGCGGAATGACAATTGTTCCTTCTAAAAACTTTGTTTGGCAAATATCAGCAATACGTCCATCGATAATTACACTTGTATCGAGAATTTTCCAATGCGCTAAAGATTCTTCTACCTCATTTTCTGGTTCTTCATTCTCACTATTATTATTTTTCTTCTTCCCACGTTGTGGTAATGTAAATAATCCTAGCAATTCATTCCTCTTTTTAAACCCTACTTGGAATCCTAAATATCCTAGTAAAAGAGTAAAGAACACTTGCAACACTGTACTAATAACTGGAATTGTAAATTCACGAATTGGTATTAAAATTAAATACGCAACAATAAGCCCAGAGATTAAACCTAATGTACCAAACAAAACATCTGCTACAGGCGCTTTTACAAGAGCCTCTTCAATATGCTTAATAAGTTGAACAATATAATCTACAAGCCAAAATGTTGTTAAAAATAAAATAATTGCACCAATAATTGCACGAACATACGATCCTTCCAATAAAGGAACGGCACCGATGTCTAATACATTAATAACTTTTGGGATTAAGTAAATCCCTAACGCTCCCCCGATTACTAAAAAGAAGAGCTGTACAATCCGTTTTAACATCCAACCACCTCCTACTCATTATTAACCATTGTTTCGCTAATCAAAACGCCGAATGCAAAAGCGGACGTGTTTTTTTATAAATAGTTTTATTTACCAATATATCATATCATATACCAAAAATGTTCTAGTGTCGTTATATTATGGAATCAATGTAATATTCTTAATTGTGTCTACTCATATAGAGATGCTCTTGAATTCTTTTTAGGCCTTCTCGTATTTTCTTCGCCCTGACTTCTCCAATTCCTTCCACATCATCTAATTCATTAATAGTTGCACGACAAACACCTTGCAAAGTTTTAAATCGATTAATTAAATTTTCAATGATAAGTGGTGGAACACGCGAAATTTTGCTTGTGATTCGGTATCCTCTCGGCGTCACACTTTCTTCTAAACTCGTTTGTCCTGGGTATCCAAGCAATTTAACTAAATCACTGTCCTCTAGAAGTTGTGTATTCGCAAGTTCTTGTAACTTTTTCAAAATTTGATGATGGTCTTGTGTTTTTTCTTGATAGTAATCTTTAATTAATAGCGCTGCCTCTGCTTCTAAGTCGGCTAATAGTTCCGTAAGTTGTAAACGAATTAACCTACCTTCTGTTCCCAATTCATGAATATAGCTCAATATTTCATTTTTAATACGTAGTACCATTTCAACACTATGTAAAACATGGACTACCTCGGACATTGTAACAACCTCTTCAAATTCTAGAATGCCCAAATTCGTAATCCCATCATTCCATACAGCCTTATATTTTTCTAACGTTTGGATAGCTTGATTCGCCTTTGTTAAAATAACGCCTATATCTTTTAGTGTATAACGTAAATTCCCTTGATATAGCGTAATTACGTTACGTCTTTGTGAAATAGCCACAACAAGGCTGCCTGTCTGCTTTGCTACACGCTCCGCCGTTCGGTGGCGCATACCTGTCTCAATAGAGTCAATAGATGACTCTGGAACTAACTGTGCGTTCGAAATCAAAATTTTACTTCCCGTTTCATTTAAAATAAGTGCCCCATCCATTTTTGCTAATTCATATAAACTAGCTGGAGAGAATGCACAATTAATATGAAAACCTCCATCAACAATACTTTTAATCTGCTCATTATATCCAAGAACAATTAATCCCCCTGTTTGTGCGCGAAGTACATTATCTATCCCTTCGCGCAGTGGTGTTCCCGGGGCCACAAGTTGTAAAATATTAATCATACTTTTGACACGTTGCTTGTTTTCTTCCATAGCCTAGCCTCCTAATGTCAAACGAAGTGCTTCTCCTAAATTAGATACACCAACTACCTCAATCCCATCTGGAATTGTCCATCCTCCCAAATTTTTTCTAGGAATAATAGCGCGTTGAAATCCTAATTTAGCTGCTTCTTGTACACGTTGTTCAATTCTTGATACTCTTCTTATTTCTCCAGTTAATCCTACTTCTCCTATTACTGCATCGGTTGGTGCCGTAGATTTATCTCTAAAACTTGAAGCTATACTTAAGGCGACAGCTAAATCAATTGCTGGTTCATCTAACTTCAAACCACCTGCTACTTTTAAATATGCATCCTGATTTTGCAATAATAAGCCTGTTCTTTTTTCTAGCACTGCCATAATAAGCGATACACGGTTATGATCAATTCCCGTTGCCATTCTTCGAGGGTTTCCAAAACTAGTAGGGGAAATTAATGCTTGTATTTCTACTAAAACTGGTCTTGTTCCTTCCATTGAAGCAACCACTGTTGATCCTGCAACCCCAACTGGTCTTTCCTCAAGAAAAATTTCAGAAGGGTTTAATACTTCTGCAAGGCCAAGCTCTTTCATTTCAAAAATACCCATTTCATTCGTAGAACCAAAACGATTCTTTACTGCTCGCAAAATGCGGTATGTATGATGACGGTCTCCTTCAAAGTAAAGAACTGCATCGACCATATGTTCTAACATACGAGGTCCTGCAATCGCTCCCTCTTTTGTCACATGTCCAACGATAAAAATAGGGATTCCTTTCGTTTTTGCAAGTTTCATTAATTCCGCTGTACATTCACGAACTTGTGCCACACTTCCCGGTGCTGATGTTACTTCAGGTAGATGTATTGTTTGAATAGAATCAATAACAACAAAGGCTGGGTTCACCTCTTCAATATGTGTTGCAATTCGCTGTAAGTCCGTCTCTGATACAACAAATAGATTACTACCATTTACATGTAAACGATCCGCACGCAGTTTAATCTGTTTTGCTGATTCTTCACCCGATATATATAGGACATCATATGAAGAATCCGCTAATTGTGATGATATTTGTAATAGTAACGTTGATTTTCCAATCCCGGGGTCTCCACCAATCAGTACTAAGGATCCATCTACAATCCCGCCACCAAGTACACGGTTAAATTCTTGAAATTTTGTTTCAATACGCGCCTCAGACTTTGTTTCCACTTCTGTTAGACGTCTTGGTTTTGTTACTTCTGTTTGAATTGCATTCGCATAATTAAGGCGCCTTGATGATACAACCGGTTCCATCTCTTCAACAAGCGTATTCCATTGACCACATCCAGGGCATTTCCCCATATATTTTGGTGACTGATACCCACACTCTTGACATGTGAATTTTGTTTTCTTTTTAGCCATATCGTTTTATATCTCACTTCACTTTCATCTATAAACAATTTATCCTTATCGTACAAGAAAGAGGGCTATCTCGTAGCCCTCTTAGTTTGTCTATACTTATTTTACCTTTTCAGCACTATGAATGACAAATGATTCTCCTTCAACATCAAAGATAACTTTTTGTCCTTTCTCAATAGCACCTTTTAAAAGTTCTTCCGATAGTCTATCTTCTACATGTTTCTGAATTGCTCTACGAAGCGGACGAGCACCGTACTCTCGGTCAAACCCTTTATCAGCAATAGCCGAAATCGCTCCTTCTGTTAAATGCAATTCAATTTCTTGCTCTTTTAAGCGATTTACTAACTGATTTACCATAAGTGTTACAATCTCTTGAATATGTTTTTTCTCAAGCATATGGAACACGATAATTTCATCAATACGGTTTAAGAATTCTGGACGGAATGCCTTTTTCAGTTCATCCATTACTTTACCTTTCATATCTGAATAATCGCGGCTCTCATCTTGTACGTTAAATCCAAGATGTTTATTACGTTTTAACGCTTCTGCACCAACGTTAGATGTCATAATAACAATTGTATTACGGAAATCAACTGTACGCCCTTTAGAATCTGTTAAGCGACCATCTTCTAATACTTGTAGTAAAATGTTAAACACATCAGGATGAGCTTTCTCTACTTCATCTAATAAGACAACTGAATATGGCTTACGGCGAACCTTTTCTGTTAATTGTCCACCTTCTTCATATCCAACATATCCTGGAGGAGATCCAACTAAACGAGAAGTAGAATGCTTCTCCATGTACTCAGACATATCGATGCGAATCATTGCATCCTCATCACCGAACATAGATTCTGCCAACGCTCTTGCTAGCTCCGTTTTACCTACACCTGTTGGTCCTAAGAAAATAAATGAACCAATCGGACGTTTCGGATCTTTCAAACCTGCTCTAGCACGACGAACAGCTTTCGCCACAGCTACTACCGCTTCATCTTGACCAATAACACGATCGTGAAGAATCGATTCTAAGTTTAATAATTTATCAGTCTCTGTTTGTGCAAGCTTAGAAACCGGGATACGAGTCCACGTAGAAACAACATTTGCAATATCTTCTACTGTCACTTCTGAGTTTTCTTTTCCTTGTTGCTCTTTCCATTGACGCTTCGTATCTTCTAACTTCTCACGTAAACGTTGTTCCATATCACGTAAGGAAGCAGCTTTTTCAAACTCTTGACTTTGTACAGCTGCATCTTTTTCTTTTCTAATTTCCTCAAGCTTCACTTCAAGCTCTTTTAGATTTGGTGGTGTTGTATAAGAGCGTAAGCGAACCTTTGAAGCAGCTTCATCAATTAAATCAATTGCTTTATCTGGTAAGAAACGATCTGTAATATAACGATCTGAAAGCTTTACAGCTGCATCAATTGCATCATCTGTAATAGATACGCGGTGATGTGCCTCATAACGATCGCGTAAACCTTTCAAAATTTGAGTTGATTCATCTAAACTTGGCTCATCAACGTGAATTGGTTGGAAACGTCTCTCTAAAGCTGCATCTTTTTCAATATATTTGCGATATTCATCTAACGTTGTCGCTCCAATACATTGTAATTCCCCACGAGCTAAAGATGGTTTTAAAATGTTCGATGCGTCAATAGCACCTTCTGCTCCACCTGCACCAATTAATGTATGAAGTTCATCAATAAATAGAATGATATTTCCTGCTTGGCGGATTTCATCCATTACTTTCTTCAAACGGTCTTCAAATTCACCACGGTATTTCGTTCCGGCTACCACTGTACCCATATCTAGTGTCATAACACGCTTATCTCTTAAAGTTTCAGGAACTTCATTATTTACGATTTGTTGTGCTAATCCTTCTGCAATTGCCGTTTTACCTACACCAGGCTCCCCAATTAATACAGGATTGTTTTTCGTTCTACGGCTTAAAACTTCAATTACACGTTGAATTTCTTTACCACGTCCAATAACAGGGTCTAAACGATTTTCACGTGCAACAACTGTTAAATCACGTGCTAAGCTATCAAGTGTTGGTGTATTTGCATTTGTTGAAGAACCACCTTGATGACCTGAACTTGCTTCATTACTTCCAAGAAGTTGCAATACTTGTTGTCTTGCCTTATTTAAGCTAACACCTAAGTTATTTAAAACACGTGCTGCTACCCCTTCACCCTCGCGGATTAAACCAAGTAAAATATGTTCTGTTCCAACGTAAGAATGACCTAATTTACGAGCTTCATCCATAGACAGCTCAATAACCTTTTTAGCACGCGGTGTATAATGTACGGTTTGAGAAGCTTCTGTTCCGCGTCCAATTAACGCTTCTACTTCTTTTTGAACTTTCTCCGGGCTTAATCCAAGAGCAATCAACGCTTTTGCTGCAATTCCTTCAGCTTCGCGTACAAGCCCAAGTAAAATATGTTCTGTTCCAATATTGTTATGCCCAATACGAATCGCTTCCTCTTGAGATAAAGCTAATACTTTCTGTGCTCTTTCTGTAAATCTTCCAAACATCATAGAAATCGCCTCCTACTTGCGCTTAGTTTTTTTCAATACGTAATCGCTCACGGATTAAGGTTGCTCTTCGATAATCTCTTTCTTCTGGCCCTAAAGGTCCTCCCGCATATTGTTGTAAAATGCCTGGTTGTGTAAGAACCATTAGCTCAGTCAAAATATTTCTCGATATACCTTTTATATATCCTAAATCAATACCAAGTCGTAAATCTGATAAGCAATTTGCTGCTTCCGTAGATTGAATTAAACGACTGTTGGCTAGTATGCCATAAGAGCGATAAACTTTATCTTCAAGCTCAATACTTGAATTTTGTACAATTAATTCTCTAGCCATCTTTTCTTGCTGTATGATTTGTTGAATGACACTCTTTAAATCTGCAATAATATCTTCTTCAGATTTTCCTAGCGTCATTTGGTTTGACACTTGAAATATATTACCTAACGCTTCGCTACCTTCACCGTATATTCCTCTTACTACTAACCCTAATTTTTGAATTACTTGTATAATACGGCTAATTCTTTTCGTTAAAACGAGCCCTGGTAAATGGATCATTACGGAAGCCCTAAGTCCTGTACCAACGTTAGTAGGGCAGCTCGTAATATATCCAAGTGATTCATCAAAAGCATATTCAACCTCTTTCTCAATCCAATTATCTATTTGATTGGCACTTTGAAGTGCCTCTGATAACTGCAATCCTGAAAATAAGCACTGAATCCGAATATGGTCTTCTTCATTCAGCATAACACTAATATGTTCGTTTTCTGACAATAGACACGCTCCATATTCTGTTCCTGCAAGGTTGGGACTAATTAAATGCTTTTCAACTAATACTCTCCTTTGAAGAGGCGTTAATTCATTCATTTTTAATAGTTCAAACTCTCCAAAAGGTTCTACTGTTTTATTTATAAATTCCTTTTTAAATAATTCTTGAATCTGTTTAGCTTCTTCTTCGTTTTGCATAGTAGAGAATTGATATTTTTTAAAATTACGAGCCAAACGAATTCGACTACTTAAAACAATATCAGAATCAGGGCCATCTCCCTTCATCCATGGACTAATCGCTTCATTCATAATTTTGTCCAGTGACATAGAACTATTCCCCCTCTCTATGCTCACTAAGCTGAGTTTCAATATTTCTAATTTTATCCCTTACTCCAGCAGCTTTCTCAAATTCCTCTTTCTGTACGTATTGTTTCAAAATGAGTTTTAGTTCATCTAATTCTTTCTTTAAGTGAATATTTCCTTCTATACGCTTCGGAATTTTTCCACAATGATCTGTATGCCCGCCGTGAAGGCGTTTTAATAACGGCTTTAAATGTTCCTTAAATGTATCGTAACAAGAAGCACATCCAAAGCGTCCTACCTTTGTAAGTTGCTCATATGTCATTTTACAATTTGGACATCTTAATATATTTGTGTTCGAAAATCCGCTTTTTTCTTCTTCAAACATTGTTGATTCACCGTGTAATAACCCAGCAAATAAATCATGGAATGAAAAGTTAGACTGCGATGATTGAAAGAAAGACGTATAGCCACTTTGTTCTGCACATTGCTCACAAAGATGAACTTCCGCCTTCTTTTCGTTAATTACTTTTGTATAATGTAAAGTTGCTGGTCTTATATTACAGTTTTGACAAGTCATCACTATCCCCACCTTTACAACAGGAACGATCTATCTCATAGTACTTTTCATACATTACTAGACTGTTCACTTTCCTTTATTCGTTTACATAAAAGTGCGTGTTCTTTTTTCAAAACTTCTACAATATTTAACTGCCTTATCTTTTAGTTATTATTCTTTTACAAAAGCTGTATTTATTTATATTTCAGTGTTCTTAACATTGCGCATAATATTCGAGCCCTAAGTTCATCTCGAGAAGGAACATCCATTGATAATACAGAACGATCTAGTACGCTTAACATAAGTTTAGCTTCACGATTCGTTATGATTCCCTCTTCTATTAAACGTATAATCATACTCTCTGCATTTCCTTGCGCAACGCTATGATCAATCATATGAAGCATTTGATCAATAATGTCTATATCGTCATGCAGTTTGACTTTTATAATGCGAATGTAACCTCCTCCACCACGTTTACTTTCTACTACAAATCCTCTTTCTAACGTAAAACGGGTATTGATCACATAATTGATTTGAGATGGTACGCACTCGAATCGATCCGCAATCTCATTTCTCTTGATTTCAATCACATTATTATTACTTAAGTCAATAACTTGCTTTAGATATTGCTCAATGATATCAGATATATTTCTCATTTATCCGCCACCTTTATTGACTTTGACTATCTTTGACTTTAATTATATACGTATTAATAAAATTTGCAACTCTTTTGCTTATTTACTATCCTAGCCACATTCCCCTGTATTTAATCAAAATAATAATGATTTAAATACATTTTTTATTACTATGGATTATAAAAGAAAACACGAAAAAACACGAGTCATTTGACTCGTGCTTAGTTGCTTGGCGACGTCCTACTCTCACAGGGACAAGGTCCCAACTACCATCGGCGCTAGAGAGCTTAACTTCCGT